>CAVEOW010000174.1:0-4022 GCA_963617295.1 bacterium
ATATATGCCAAGTAAAAAAGTTGATGAAGTAAAAAGTGTTGATTTTATTAATGATGAAACTTTTAAAGCAATAATTGATGAATTTAAACAATTTCCGCAAGTACGTGCTATTGCAATTGCCGGTTCTAAAAAAGCAAATACTGCAGATAAAAAATCGGATATAGATGTCGATATTATTGTGGATGGAGAAATTCCTGTTGAAGAAAGATTGAAACTCGTAAAAAAATATTCATCAAACTATGAAGTCGGCGGTGAATATTTTGGACCCGATGATGAATTCTTTGTTGATAAAATGGGGCAACAACTGGATGTTGTTTACGCAGATAAAAATTGGATGGAAGATAACGTTAAGAACGTATGGCAAAATCATAACCCCTCAAACGGATATACAACCTGCTTTTTGTTTACTTTAAAAAATTGTGAAAGTATTTGCGATAAAGACGGTTGGCTTGCCGGAATAAAGAAACAATTAGCAACCCCGTATCCTCAAGAGCTAAAAGGAAATATTATCAAAAGAAATATGATGTTGTTAAAAGATAAGCCGTTTGCTTCATACTATGAACAAATTGAAAATGCTCTCGGCAGAAACGATTATAATAGCGTAAATCACCGTATAGCAGCTTTTATGGCAAGCTATTTTGATATTTTGTTTGCCAATAATGAAATGTTGCACCCGGGGGAAAAGAAACTGGTAAAATATGCAAAACAGAACTGCAAAGTTCTTCCTGAAAAATTTGAAGAAAATATTAATTCATTACTTACACAACCAAACGATAAAACTTTGCAAATTCTGGATGATATGGTTGAAAAATTAAGAGCAACTCTGTAGATATTATAAACTTTTAAATGAATGATTTATAAAAATGTATCTTTTATCAAATTAAAAGATACATTTTTTGTGCAAATTTAATGTCCCAAGTTGCAATTGTAAACAAATATTAAGCTGAAAAGTATTGATTTTATTGGATTTTTGAAATTTCCCAAAAAATAATTAAAGAAAAAACTAAAGTTTTTAAATAATTGTTCCGATATAGTAATTGTTGAGCGAAAGCTCCATAAAACCTCCCTCCCCTAAAGTCTAGTAGCCGCCTTAGTCAGACGGCTTTTTTTTGCTTATTTTTTCGTTTAATAAATCTAAACATCTTATTAAAAGCATTGATTTTTTTCTGATATAATAAGATAATCATGATAAAAGGATTATAGGGAGGAATGTGCCATTAGTATTAAGTCTTTTTTAACTTTTGTTATGGTAGCAAGTTGTTTATATTCAGCCTCTTATGCAATGACAACAGAAGCAAATCAATACTATAGAAATGCTTGTACACTTGCTGAAAATGAAAAATATACCGAAGCAATTGAAAACTTAACAAAAGCCGTTCAGTTATCACCTTCTGATGCTTTACTTTATACAAAATTAGCAGGCATGTACTCCGAGTTAGGCGAATGGGGTAATGCGGTTGAAGCATATAAAAATGCTGCAAAACTCAGACCTGATGACGCATTTATATATATAAGTTTAGGCAATATATATGAACAAATGCAAGATTATAAAAATGCAAACAGTGCATATAATCAGGCTATGAAAATATTCCCCGAGTACAAATATAATTACTTGAACTTAGCCAGCGTTAAAACTCATTTAAAAGAAGATGAAGAAGCTATTAAATATTATCAAATGTTTTTAAATTATTATCCTGATGCACTCGACGCAAGGGAAAATATGGCTTCTATTTACCTTAGAATGAATAAACCTGCGGATGCAGTTAATATTTACAACCAGCTTTATTTGCAAAATCCTAACAATTTTAAGGATTTTTCTAATTACGGGTTAGCATTATACAGAATTTCCGATTTTGAAAATGCAGAAAAGATATTATTAAAAGCTATTCAAAAAGATTCCGGTGATTATGTTGCAAGAGCTAACCTTGCTTACGTATATATGGCTCAAGATAAAACAGATTTAGCTATTCAAGAATTTGATAAAGTTTTAACCTCTCAAAGCGAAATGAATTCTATTCGTTTTGATTATGCTAATTTGCTTGCCGATAAAGGGCAATATGACGAAGCGTTGGTTCAATACCAAGAATACTTAACTGCTGTTCAAGATAATGATATTGCATATCTTAACGCAGGAATAATATATTCTAAAAAAGGCGAATATGATAAAGCTATTGAAATTTTAGAAAAAGGAAGTAAAGTATCACCTAAAAATGTTGAAATTCAAAAGGAGCTTGCAAATTCTTATCACTTGTCAAAAAGATATGATAAAGCAATTCAAGTTTATGATATTTTGCTTGCAACAAACCCTGAAAATACGGATTATATGTTAAATAAAGGTATTGCATACCACGCACAAAAGAAGTATGATGAAGCGATTGCACTATATAAAGCAGTACTTTTAAAAGAAACAGATAATAAAACGGCTAAAGATTATTTATTAAAAGCATACATTTCGCAAGGTGATGCGTTTGCTGTAGCTACAAACTACAAAAGAGCCGTTACATCTTATGAAAATGCTATAAAACTTACCCCTGATAATCCTTTCTTGTATATAAGCGTTGCCAATGCTTATGAAAAAGCAGGTTCAAAATCTAAGATGACAGAATACTACGAAAAAGCTATGGAGTTAGCTCCTGAAAATCCGCAAGTATTATCTGCATACGCTAAAAATCTTAATAAATATGACAAAATCGACGATGCAAAAGTTGTTTATGAAAAAGCAATGAGCGTTTCAGATTCATCAAAAGAGGAAAAGTTCTCTTATTTTGAGGATTTAGCGGATACTTATTATAAAAATAAAGATTATGCAAACGCTTTAACAGAATACAAAAAAGCACTTAACCTTGTTCCCGATAACAAATTTATTAATATAAAAATCGGTAACACATATAAAGGTATGTCTGATTTGGATAATGCAATTAAATCTTATGATTCAGCTATTAAAATTACGCCTGATAACCCTGATGCATATTTCAATAAAGGTTTATGCCAAGCGGAATTGAATGATTTATCTGCGGCGAAGGTTTCATTTGCAAAAGTAATTGAACTTAAACAAGATTATCCTTATGCGTATTACGCTTTAGGTTTAGCTTATGAAAAAGAAGACAATATTGCTCTTGCGATTGAGAATTATTCTAAATTTATTGAATATACACAAGATAGAAATTTAAAAAATAATATTCAAAATAAAATCAACAAATTAAAGAAAGAATTACCGCAAAAAGAAGCTGTTGCTCCTGTTGAAACCGAAAATGCAGAATAAAAATGAAAAAGTCGATACTTTCAATTTTAATAATTTCGCTGATTTTGTTTTGCGGATTTAAGCACGCAGAAAAACCTTTTGCGGTAGTATCGGCAGGAACAATAAACAGTGAAAATCTTCAAAGATTTGAAAGATTTTTTAGTGTAGGTCAAAGAATTAATTATGCTCTTATTGCCCCTGACGGAATAAAGTATGAAGGAATAAGAGTTCAACTTTCAAAACAAGAGGATAAAGTATCTAATTGGGGATTTTCAATTATTGAAAGTAAAGATATATATTTGGCTAAAGGTCAAAATGCGGTTTATTATGATTATTTTGTTCCAAGAGCAGGCGGACATTACATACTGCAATTCTTTTACTTGAATAAAAAAACTTACCCTTTTGCAAGGCGTGAATTTTGGGTAAAATAAATGTTTAAATACATAAAATTTTTATTTCAAAAAGTCAATTCTTCAAAATATATAAGAAAAGGTAAATGTAACAAATGCGGAAATTGCTGCAGGAACATTCTTCTATATACAATTGAAGATTTCCCGATAAAAACAGAGGAAGAATTTAAAAAGGTACAGGAATGGGACAGACACTTTCTTAATTTCTATATTTCGGGCAAAAGCGAAACAGGAGCATTATTATTTACTTGCCGTCAAATTTCAGAGGATAATAAATGCAAAGTTTATTGGCTTCGAGGGATAGGTTGCAGGCAATATCCTAAAATAAATACGAAATTTCTTATCAATGGCGGTAAACCGCTCGACGGCTG
>CAVEOW010000175.1:0-4001 GCA_963617295.1 bacterium
TAATGACAACGTTAAACCGTATTGTTATGGGCAAACAAAAGAATACATTAACCAATACTGTTCAAAAAATATTAATTGGAGAAATACCAACTGCTGTACGGCAAAAGTTATGAATGACGGTTGGCAATTTAAAAGTGATTATCCGTGGTAATTTAAAATATATTTGCAAATGATAAATAATAGTCGCAGATAATATCAAATATTGTAGGCATTACAACAATTAATATTGCAGACCCCATACAAGGCTTAAATAAGAAGCTCATTTGGAATACGTTTACTTGCGGTGCAGTTTTAGAAATGATACCAAGTATAATATCTTGTCCCAAAGTCGCAATTAATACGGGAGAAGCTATTTGTAAGCCTATATATAATACATTTGAAGTTATTTTTATCAGGTATGGCATATTAATTAATTCATCAAGCGGAATTGCTTGAGAATATAACGGAAATATTTCAAAACTTCTTACAAAAGCGTTAAACGTCCAATAAACCCCGCCTATTTCCATAAAAATAATCAGTCCAAGCAAGCTGAAAATTCTACCCATAATGGAAATTTGTGAGGATGTAGTAGGATCCATAATTGTAGCGGAGGAAACACCTTGCTGCATATTTATCATATCCCCGCCTGCTTCAACGGCTTTAATTATACAGTTGATAATAAACCCTATAATAGCACCACACATGTAGTTTAAAACAATTGTATAAAGAATAAAGTCATTACTTGGAGAGGTTTGCGGTTTAAGTACAATTGTTAAAAGTACTGAAAAAATAAGTGCAAATCCGATTTTTGCAATGTTAGGAATTTCTGTTCTTTGCAAAAACGGTGTAGTTCTCATTAATCCTGCAACCCTTGCAAACACAGGTATTCCGCAGGCAAGAGTTTTGTCTATCTCCGGAAAAATTTTGGGAAATTCACTCATTATCGTATCAAGCATGTTACTTCACTTCTTCACTCATGTTTGCAGGGATATCAATTTTTATAAGGTCTATATTATTGTTATCGTCAAACTTTTGACCTGATACAAATCGGATTTTATATTCATTTTTTTGAGTTTTTATGACGGTATCGCAAACTCCCGATTTATTAGCTTTTATAAAAACTAATTTCCCGTCATCCGATAATGATGTCATAGGAAAAATTTCCAGCATACTTTCATCGTCAACACTTATTGTTAATGCTTTAGAGTTGACATCCAACAAATACATATTTTTTTCTTTTAAATTAATATTATTTATATCACTTGTTGATAAGGCACAAAAGCCTGCTGATACGGAAGTAAAAAATAATACTAAAACAAGAAAAAGTTTATTCATTATCTGTTTTTCTCCCTAATTACTTTTCTTTCAGCTAAATTTGGAGTCGGAACTTCAAGACCTTGTCTTCGGTTGAAACTGAATTTCTCTTTTTGAGCAGTACCTTGCGGTCTTATCGCATTGTTAAGAAGATGATTCATCGGTGTCATATCTTTTTTAACATCCGTTTTCATTTCATCAATGAAAGGCTTTGTATAATTATAATAATCAGACGGCAATACAAAATTATCGCTATGAGGAATTACCTCAAATGCAATATTTGCACCCTCATTGAACAAGTTTTTCAACATCGTAAGATATGTTGTTCCAAGAATAATAATAACTAAGAATACCGCAAATATTTTAGGTGCAGCGGCGATTGTCTGTTCTTGCACCTGCGTTACCGCTTGTAAAATACCTACAATAAGACCGATAGCAGCTGCCGTTAATACGCAAGGCATAGCTATCATCAGCATTACCATTAAACCTTTTGCAAAAAATTCAAGTAATAATTCCATAGCATATACCCTTAATTAAAGCTGCCGACAAGACCGTTTACAATTAAGCCCCACCCGTCAACTGCAATAAATATCAGCAGTTTAAACGGCAGTGAAATAATTGTCGGAGATAACATAAACATACCTAACGCCAAGAGTACGTTTGCAATTACCAAGTCCAAAACTATAAACGGAACAAATATAATAAAACTTATTTCAAAAGCTGTCTTTAATTCGCTTAAAATATAAGCCGGTGCTACTTCCCAGATAGTTACTTCTTCAACGGAAGCAGGTGCTTCTTTTCTTGCTAACTGAACAAAAAAGGCTAAATCACTTTCCCTTGTTTGTTTAAGCATAAACTCTTTTAAAGGTTTAGAGCCTTCTGCTATACCTTGTACAATTGACCCCGATTCCTGATAAGGCTTTGAGCCGACTTCATACATTTGCTGAAAAACGGGACCCATTGTATAAAAAGTCAAAATTATTGATAATCCGACAAGTACTATTGCAGGCGGAATTTGTTGAGCACCTAACGCTTGCTTTAAAAATCCGAAAACAATAGCGTACCTTAAAAAACTTGTCATACAAACAAACATAAACGGCAATAAAGAAAATATTGCCATTACTGATAATAATTGAAGTATAGGACTTAAATCTTTTAATAATGTATCCATTTTAACCTCTGCCTAATTTCTGTATAGATTCTTTTAATGTTGTGAAATCCATTATTCTTTCGGTTTTACTTTCTTCTTGAATTTCAACATTATTTTCATTAAGTTTTGCTAACATTGTTGTATTTGCGGCATCACCTGCAATTAAAAACCTTTCTTTTCCTGCTTTAATTACATAAACCGTTTTTGTCGGAGCAATCCTTAGAGTGCTTTCAACCTTTAAAAAATTTTTGTATGCAGATTGTGATGGCGGAGCTACCGCCTTTTTATACACAAATAACAACATTACGATAAAGCCAATCATTGCAAATGTATATGTAGCAAAATGTATGATATAACTGTTCATTATATTCTCCTAGATACTTTCATCTTCTATTTCAAAATCACTGTAGTCAAAGTTTTCATCACCCTCTTTTGCAGCAGGCTTTTCTTCTTTTGCTTTTGCCGCAGGCTTCTTTGATGTTGCAGGTTTTTCTTGAGTTTTTGCCTTTTGTTCAGGTGCTTTTTCCTCTTTTGCAGGCGTTTGTGTTTCTGATTCCTTTGTTACTTCATCAATTCTTACACCGTACCTGTCATTAATAATAACCAATTCACCTGTTGCAACAACTTGGTTTTCAACTCTTAACTTGATTTTATTATCATAAATAGATCCGACATCAATAACCAAACCCTCAGAGATTTGTTTCAACTCACCAAGTGTTAACTTAACGTTATCAAACTCGGCAACGATATCGACAAGAATAGAATCCCACATATTTTGAGGATTCGTGTTTGTTTCTTCAGCCATTTCATTGTCTCCATTATTATTTACGCTTATTATTAATGACGGATTAGGATTTATTCTGAAACTGACGTTTTTGTCTTCCCAAATTACCGCCATTTGATTTATATCACTGTTTTCAAGGACAATAACGTCGCCCTCTTCCAAGGCTTTTATGTCATTTAATGTTATTTTTGATGTTCCGACGCAAACGCCTACCAGTGCATCAGATTGGGCAAAATCGTCTATAGAAAATCTTTCTTTTGGTTCTTCCAACACAATCAGAGGAACAATATACTCCGGAATACTTATAATAATTTTGCCGACGTGTTTTCCCTCATCTTGTACATAAAATGTAAAACTGTATTCGGCACTGTTTTGTATTGCCTTTTTTGTTGCTTCTTCTTTATTAAAAGTTTTTTCTAATCTCTCATATAAAAAAATTGTGAATGAATTAATCAGTCCCGCTTCAATATCACTCAGATATTGCAAGTCGAACTTTTCTTCGGATTTCCCTAAAGAAAAGTCTAAAAGCATTCCTACAACATTTCCCGATAACTTTATTTTAAAATCTGTGTTTGGTGTAATGGCAATTTTATTCACAAAATATTCATCACCGTAAAACAAAATATTCTCGGAATTAGTCAACCCTAAAAAACGAAAAGTAAATTCTTTTTCAAAGAATACTTTTGCAGCTTCTTTTACTTCATTAAAAAAATTATTATAAAACCAAGGGTAATCATAAATAAGATTATCCTTTAATGATGATTTATTCTTAAT
>CAVEOW010000176.1:0-3992 GCA_963617295.1 bacterium
CATGAAATCTTTAATTGTCTTATTAAAAACTTGTATATCATCCGTTTTTAATTTGTAAATTAAAGAAATAAGGTCTTTTAACTTTGGATAATCCGCAATTGATATATACCACCTAAAAGTATAATCTTTTGTTAAAAGTTCAAAAATTTCGTTATTTGGGATATCTTTCTTTTCTATATTTTTAATATAGAACATGATATTTTCATCAAGAGGTTTAATATCTTTAAAAAATACGTTCCAACAAATAAATTCATAAGGAAAACTTTGCTTATTTTTTATTGTTGTATTAACAGCTTCTTCGATTTTAGTTCTTGCATAATTTGAAGAAATTTCGTATTTACCCTCTGTATTATAGAATTTTTCAATAATTTTTTTTGTTTCATTTTCCGTAATACTGTAAAATCCGAAACAGTCAATAATACCTGTTGTATCACTTGTTACAACGGCTATAAAAATAAATGAGCCGTCATTGTTTTTTCTTGTTGCCAGAATTGCTTGATTGCCTGCACCATCGGGAATTGTTGTATAAAATTTATATGGACTTGAGTTTTTAATAATTTCTTTAAAATAGGAGTCTTCCTTTTCTTTTGAAGCACCTGCCAGTTTTAGTTTTTTTAAAGCTGTTTTTGCACTGTTTAAGAGTTTATCATTCTCAGAAACTTCAATTATATAATTCAAAGGATCTATTGCAAGAGAGGACTTTGTATCCGAAAGAATATCTATAATTTTCAATTTTAATTCATCATCAAAATCAGAATATAATATCGGATAAATTATGTTTGCCAATTCATCCCCTGAGTAATCTGCCCCTAAAGATGATAACAAAAGTTCTCGGTCGCTATTTTTAACCGAGTAAATGAAGTCAAGAAAATCCAGCATAGATTCAGGATTATATATTGCTTTTTGCAATAAATTTTGTGTTTCCTTGTCCATCAGCTCTTCCGGATTTTCGAAATATTGAGGAATTACTTCATAAACATTTTTGTTCCCGACAATTCTTAATAATTGAACAAATTTGTATTTTGTATCATCCGAATATGTTGATGATTGCAAAATCTCCATTGTCTTTTTTTCTATGTAATCGGCAGGAACTAAATTTTTCAATAACAAAGCACAAAAAGAGTACTCCTTTTCTTCCATTTTCATAAATTCTTTAATAAAAATGTCAAAAATGGCACTTCTATCGTCAATTTGTTCTAAATCGGATGTAAACTTATTTAACAAATCAACATTATAAACTTCAGAAGTTTTAATTTCTGAAATTACTGAAAGAACTTTAGCTCTTATTTGCAGCTTTGAAAATTCAGCCATTATTTTGTTTTGCTCCAAAAAATATCTAATATTTTTTGTGCCTCGTTAGAGGGTAATTTATCTTCAAGAATAAGATACTGAACCGCAATCATAGTACATTCGGAGCAAATATTAACCCCCGGGCCTTGTACCATTTTAACAACTTGTGTATTTGGTCTTCCGCAGAAACTGCAATAAACAGGTTCATTTTGAGTTGTTTGATTTTCGCTGTCCACGCTCTCTTTTACTTTTTTTCTTGCATTCTTCAAAGATACAATTTTTTCAGAATCACTCATTTTTTATCTCTTATACTATATACATCAAATATTGTATCCTATTTTTAAAATATTGCAAAATAATATTAAATTGTTTATATTGTTATAAGAAACAGGGGAGCAGTATGAAAAAGATATTATTGTTATTAATAATATTGTTTGTTTCTGTAATGACAACAGCGTGCGTTAATAACTTTGCAATAAAAGAATTAAATAATAAAGCGGAAGATTACTTAAATAAAGGTGATACCGAAACAGCAATATGCCGTCTTAAATCAAGTTTGGATTTAGATGCGGAAGTATTGGAAACTCATTATAAGTTGGCAGTTGCATATAATAACCTTCGAAGATATGATGAATCAATTGAAGAATTAAACAAGGTTATGGCGTTAGATAATGAGTATTTTTTAGCTTTTTACACGATGGGTAATGTAAAAGAAAAAATGGCTTACGAGGCTTTATATAATAATTTCGATGAAAATACTTCTTATTATGATTTAGATTTAGACAATTTATCCGATTTTAGCAATTTGGCTCAAGAAGCGGTTGAAGCATATAATCAATATTTAATAAGAGATGTTAAGGCAACCGATACAACAGAAGTTAATTCAAAAATCAGCGAGCTTAATTCTAAAATAAAAGAAGTCGGGATTGTTTACGATAAAAGAATTCCCAAGGATGAGATAAATACAGAAGAAAAGAAGTTTCGCAATAAAAAAAATAAAGAAGCAGCCGAGCAGGCAGAAACTCCTGTTGAACAAACAGAAACAAATTCTGATAATAAAGAAAATTCGGTAACTGATACAGTAAATACTTCTTCCGGTAAAGAACAAGCTCCTGCAGAAGAAACTTTGGCGGAATAGTTTTTATGTTTAAATCACCGGGAGATGTCGCTTTTCAACTGGGCAATGCCGATATTCATTGGTATGGAATAATAATGTCCGTTTCTATGTTGTGTGCATTGTTTATGATTTTGTTTTTAAGAAAAAAATATTTTAAAGATATTTCAGTTGATTTTATATGCGACTTGTCTTTTTATGTAATTATATTTGGAATTATTTTTGCCAGACTGTATTATGTAATTTTGGATTTTGATTATTTCTCAAAAAATATTTTTGTAATTCCTGCTGTTTGGAACGGCGGAATATCAATACAAGGAGCAATAATAGGGGCTACTCTTATCGGGTGGTATTATTGTAAATATGAGAATGTAAAATTTTTGAGAGTTGCCGATTTATTCTCGTTTGGAGCGGTTATCGGACAAATTATCGGCAGATGGGGAAACTTTTTTAACTCTGAAGCATTCGGACTTCCTACTAACATGCCGTGGAAACTGTTCATTCCTTACCCGTTAAGACCGCTAGAATTTAAACAATTTGAATATTTTCACCCTACGTTTTTGTATGAATCTCTTTTAAATATTGTTGTTTTATCAGTGTTATTGTATTTGTTAAAGAAATTCGGTAAAAACAGAAAAGACGGAGTTATTTTTTGCTCTTATATAATTTTATATTCCGTTGTGAGAATAATAATTGAAACCTTTAGAACAGACAGTGTTTTAAATATATCAATATTCCATGTTGCTCATATTATGGCATTTATATTTATCATCTTAGCCGTAATTTTATTAAAAAAGATTTTAAAAACTTCATAATCTTTGTTTAAAAGACAGTTTGCTTTATAATGTTTATATGAAGAAAAAATACATATTACTTATAGAGTTGCTTATTTGGTTCTTTGTCCTTGCGGCAGGATTATATTTCTTCTTTTATAATGCGGCTATAAAAGATAATGTCAAAAACAGCTATTATATTTTTGTCGAAGATGCGGGCGGTCTTGTTCAGGGTTCTCCCGTCAGGTTAATGGGAATTAATATCGGGCATGTCAGAGATGTGAAGATTTTTGACAATAAAGTATTTGTTTCTTTTTTGATTACAAAAGATGAAACGGAATTACCGAGAAAAGTACTTGCAACAATAGAATTTTACGGACTTGGGGGTTCTACCTCGTTAGAACTCATGCCTGCGAAAGATCAGGGAGATGAGTCTCAAGTTATAATGCCGTCAGAATCATACAGAGTCCAAGATTATTGGGACGGTAGTGAATTAGCTTCAAATGTAATGATTGATACTTATACAAGTGTAGGAAGAAGTATTGATAAGGCAGATTTAATAAATAATAAAAAATCACTTATGCAAAGCTCATTGTTAAAAGGTTATTCTGATGAAACGGAAAGAGTAAATACCGCTCAATCAGTAATTATATACAAACTTACCGAAAGTACACTTGATTATAATGTTGAAAAATCAAGAAAAGAATTTGAAGAAAAAATGAAAAACGAATTAGAAAATATTAGCGAAGAAGAAAAAGGGGTTCAAGTTAATGAGTGAATTTGAAAATGTATTTGTAACCAATCATCCTATATGT
>CAVEOW010000177.1:0-3985 GCA_963617295.1 bacterium
CGGCAGTGCCGTTCTCGGAATAAGAAAAATGAATACCGCATTTTATTGCGGTGCAAGTAATTTTGTAAATGTAATTCCATTGCAATTTACAAATTTATTAAGCTATATATATTCTCTTGTTTATCTTGAGAATAAATCTAAAGTCAATTTTTCTTTAATTTTTTCCGAAGTATTGCCTAATGCTCCGTAATTTTCTGTTCTAAAAAATAGTAATAAAACAATATTTTAGTACAGAATAGGAGAAATTATGAATACTGAATTGATATTGCAAAACCTGCAAGACGGGTTGTTGCTTGGCGTTATCGGTATGGGAGTGGTTTTAATATTCCTTACCGTAATGATGGGTGTTATGAGAATTACAGAAATAATAATGGCTAAATTGGCTGTTATATTTCCTGAAGAAGTACCGGCTGAACCTACACGCAAAGTACAACAACAAAAAACAAATGATGATATTGCCGTTGCAATTGCTGCAGCAGCAAGGTTTAAAAACCTTTTTCAGGGAGGTAAATAATGGAAAGTCTTTTAAACTTTGTTTCCGCAAATAATGTAATGATTTCTGCAGGTATTTTGATTCTTGCATATATATTCATTGCAACGGAAAAAATCCCAAAGGTTACAATCGCACTTTTAGGTGCTGCCATTACCGTAATAATCGGACTTGTAAGTCAGGTTAAAGTTTTGGATGGTGTAATAAATCCGAATTATTTTGTTAATTATATTGATTTCAACGTAATATTTTTACTTGTTTCAATGATGATTATCGTTTCTATATCTACAAGAAGCGGAGTTTTCAGTTATATAGCAAACGAATTATTAAAATTAACAAAAGGTCATCCTATCAAAGTATTGGTTGCATTAGGTCTGTTTACTGCATTTGTAAGTGCATTTTTGGATAACGTAACAACTGTTATTCTTATAATGCCGATAACTTTTTCTATAGCTAAAAAGCTGGATATCAATCCTGTTCCTTTTTTGGTAACAGAGATTGTAGCTTCTAATATTGGCGGAACTGCCACATTAATCGGTGATCCGCCAAACATTATTATCGGAAGTGCCGGCGGTTTATCATTTATGGATTTTATAAATGAACTGACAGGTGTTGTAATTGTAATTTTAGTTGCGGTTATTTTGTTTATGGTTCTTTGTTTCAGAAAGACACTTAAAACAACTGCGGAAAAAATGCAAGAAATATCAAAAATTGACAACAGCAAAACAATAACGGATAAATCATTAATGATTCGTTCCTTGATTGTTTTAGCATTAGTTATCGCAGGTTTTGTTCTTCACGATTCAATTCATATCGAAACATGTATAGTTGCAATGCTTGGAGCAAGCATACTGTTGTTATTTGAAAAACCGACAGATATTTTAAGAGATGTTGAATGGAATACAATCTTCTTCTTTATCGGGTTATTCATAATAATTGGCGGTTTAGAGGCTTCAGGCGGTATCAGATTAATGGCAGAGTGGATTTTAAAAGTTACACAAGGCTCTGAAAATGCAACTGCAATGATTATTCTTTGGGCATCGGGTATTATTTCCGGGATTATTGATAACATTCCTTATACCGCAACAATGGCTCCGATGATATCTGAAATTCAAAATGTTATGGGCAGCGAATACGCATATCCTCTTTGGTGGTGCTTATCTTTAGGTGCTTGCCTTGGCGGAAACATGACTATTATCGGTGCTGCTGCAAATGTTATTGTTTCGGAAAATTCAGCTAAAGAAGGTCACGTTATAACATTTATGCAATTCTTAAAATACGGAATTCCGGTTGTATTCATTTCTCTAACTATCAGTACTGTTTATATCTATCTTAGATTTTTAATAAAATAGGAGAATAATTATGACTAATGAAAATAAAAGTACTACGGTTTCAAAACCGAAGCACTCGCAAGGTGCAGAAGCTCTTGGAGCAATCATCTTTACAATTGTACTCGGGCTTTTGATGTGGGCAGCTTCTGTTTGGCTTTTGTAAAATTGACTATTCTGGTATAATATGGTAAAAACCCACTACGGAAGGACTCTCTATGTTATTAATTCTTATTTTATGTACGACAGTAATATTCTTTGCTATTTTCACAAATAAGTTTATTAAGGGCTTAGGGATTCCTTCCCTTTTGTTTTTCATGGCATTGGGGATGTTGTTTGGCAGTGACGGAATCTTTAAAATAAATTATGAAGATTATAATGTTACAAAAGAAATTTGTTCAATTGCATTAGGTTTTATCATTTTTTATGGCGGTTTTTGCACAAAATGGCGGACTGCAAAACCTATCATTGTAAAGGCGACTGTTTTATCAACAATCGGTGTCTTTTTGACAGCTGCATTTACCTGTATTTTTTGTTATTTTATATTGAACGTTGCATTGCTGGAAAGTTTTTTAATAGGTGCGGTAATCAGTTCTACCGATGCAGCTTCCGTATTTTCTATATTGAAATCGAAAAATCTTAACTTAAAGGAATCGACTGCCCCACTATTAGAAATTGAAAGCGGTAGTAATGACCCGATGTCTTACATCCTTGTAATTTTGGCAATAACATTATTGCAGGGGCAGAGTATTAATTTTGTTTTTATATTATTTTTAAAACAAATGATTTTTGGTGTTCTGACCGGTGTTTTGGTTGCAAAATTTGCAATATGGGTCTTTTCAAAAACAAAATTAATTACGGAAGGTAATGATACTTTATTTGTAATCGGATTGGTAATTGCAGCTTATGCACTGCCAGAGTTTTATAGCGGAAACCCGTTCCTTTCGGTATATTTTATGGGCTTTATCTTAGGTAATGCACAAATAAAGAATAAATCGGCATTGATTAACTTTTTCAACGGAATTACAAGTTTAGGACAAATAGGAATTTTCTTTATTTTGGGTTTGCTTGCGTTTCCGAGTAAACTGCCGTCATTGTGGGTAACGGGAGTATTAATATTTTTATTCTTGACGTTTATAGCAAGACCGTTAACAATATTTCTTTTAATGTTGCCGTTTAAATCATCTTTAGGTCAAAATTTATTGACTTCTTGGGCAGGGTTAAGAGGGGTTGCTTCAATTGTATTCGCCATTATAGCGATAGATTCGGGCGTAAATTTACATTATGACTTGTTCCACTTGGTATTTTTGATTTCTATATTATCGGTAGCATTGCAGGGTACTTTGTTGCCTTATTTTGCCGAAAAAACGAACATGATAGATGAGTTTTCAGATGTTAATAAAACATTTAACGATTATCAGGATGAGTTTGCCATTAAGCTATTAAATATTGATGTAACAGAAGCACTAAATTGGGCAGGAAAAGAAATAAAGAATATAGATTTTCCTCAAGGTTCATTGGTTTTGGCTATTAAACGAGGAAATGAGAAGATTGTTCCCAAAGGAAGCAGTGTAATCAATATAGGTGATAATGTTATTTTAAGTCTGCCGAATACAAATGTCGGAGATGATATTTTATTAAAAGAGATAACAATTGATAAAAATAATAAATGGTGTAATAAGAAAATAAAAGAACTTGATTTACCTGAGAATTATTTAATTGTTATGATAAAACGAGATGGCGAAACAATTATCCCGAACGGGGATACGTTCCTTCTTGACGGTGATTTGCTTGCAGTTTATGATTAAAATTTGTTGTTTTACATTTTAAAGTGATATAATAAAAATACAAATTCCCGCTTCGTCTAACGGCAGGACGCAACACTCTGGATGTTGCTATCGAGGTTCGAATCCTTGAGCGGGAGTTTTTAATCTTTTTTAAGACTTATTATTCTTTTATCCCATTTCTATTTGCAACCTATATTCTATTAATATAAGTATTCTTGAATAATTTTTTTCTTTGTTTATGTTATTATTTTCTTAGTAAATGTATTTTTCTAAGGAGTGAAAATGGCGATAATATCTAAGAAGTACAAAATCGGCGTTGATGTTGGCGGTACTAATATTAAAGTTGCCCTTGTAGATAAATCAGGAAGTATTGTATATTC
>CAVEOW010000178.1:0-3979 GCA_963617295.1 bacterium
CTGTGATTTAATTCAAATATTGAAAATTTTGAATACCTTATATAACGAAAAAGAAAGTCTTGAAAGTCTTTTTGAATATTCATACAAACAAAAAAATGAAATTTGGGCAATGTTTCAAGGTGTAATTGACTACTTTTACGCAAGAACAGATGAAAATATTACAAAAGGATTTTATCATTTATTACCAAACCCTGCAAAGAAAAGTGCATTAAAACGTTTAAATATGCTTATGCGTTGGTTTGTAAGAAAAAGCCAAGTAGATATAGGTATTTGGAATTTCATTCCGACTTCCGAATTATTAATTCCGTTAGATACCCACGTTGCAAAAATCAGCAGAAAATTAGGACTATTAAAAAGAAACGATAACGGCTATTTCAGCGTTATCGAACTTACTCAAAATTTAAAATCTTTTGACCCGGTTGACCCTATAAAATATGATTTTGCACTTTTCGGTTACGGAGTCAACAATAAAATCTAGTGTTTATCGGTCAATATAAACAAACTTACAATATCATTAATTTGTGTCATATTTTGTTGATATTCTTGAACTGAACGTTCTAACTGCATAATTTGAGTTTTGCATTCTTGAATTTTAATCATGCACTCCCTTGTAGAACCGTTTAATTCTTCTTGGAACATTTGAGCTTCTTTCAAAACATTGTTCATCGGAATACCCATTGCTTCCATTGTTTGTCTTATAATTTGAGCACCTGTTTGTTTTGCAACCCCTGCAGGTAATGAATTAATAAGGTTTCTCAATATTTGAACATTTGCAGGTAATGCAATATTCATAGAATTTAAAGCAGGTTGTTGTTTAAAACTGTCTTGAGAGAATGATGAAGCCGAAAACATAGTGTTTGCAGCAGGAGTCGAAGCCTGTTTAGTAACAGGAGCAACAGTTTCACTAACTACAGGTTTTATCGGTTCTTGCATTTTTGGTTTTTCCGGTTCAACAAACGTCATTTTCGGAGTTTCTTCCTCTACTATTAAATTCTCTGTTTTATCTGTATCTTCCGTTAAATCATTGAATTTAATTTCAGGCAAATCTTCAATCTCTGTTAAAGGAACTGTGTTAATAGAAGTATTATTTGTTTCTTCAACAGGGGAAATATCAGCTTCTGCCTGCCTTTTTAATGCTTCAACTATTTTTTTACCGACTCCTTCAGGAAGTTGATTTCTTGTCATAGCTCATCCTTCTCAATTTGATTTAATTAATTTGAATTATAAATAAAAAATAAAGTTTATTCAATAATTTTTAAAAATATCTTCTTGAAAAATTATCTCTGTCAGAAAAATATCTGATATCGTATATTTTTATCAAATGCCAACCTGCAGATGTTTGAACGGGTTCGGATAATTCAAACTTGTTCAATTTGAAAGCTGCGTCGGTAAAATCTTTTAATAAAGTACCGTTTTTAATATTGTAACCCAAGCTGCCTTTTTGAGCCTTTGATTCACATACAGAATATTTTTCTACCATATTTTCAAATCCGGCACCGTCAACAATCTCTTGTCTTGCTTTTTCAGCTTCTTCTTGGGTATTCACAAGAATATGGCTTATTTTTACCTCTTTTTTGTCCATTTCACTATGTGTGTAAACGAAAGGAAAAACGCAACATACTGCCGCAAATATAAAACATACAATTTTTAATATTGTTTTCATCTTTTAAACCTCTTTTAAATTTATTATACTTGATATAATCATTTCTGTCTAAAATTTTTCACAAGCAAGGAGAGCAGCTCCTATCATGCCGGAATAATTTCCCGCTTTTGCGAGCTTAACTTTAACGGGAGCAACAACAATCTCTGAATTTATTGCATTCTCAATTTCTTCCGTATTCATACATGCACCCATTCCGCCCGATATTATAATACTTTCAGGATCAAAAATATTTGTAATATTAATTAATCCGACAATTAAATCATTTTTCCATATTGAAAAAACTTTTTTTGAATACTCATCATCCGATTTAATGCCGTCAATAATGTCATAAGTCGTAATATCTTCGGGCAATTTGTTTGCAAATTTACTCGTTTTAAAAACATTATCACTTTTTGCAACTTCTTCTGCCGTAAATTTTAATCCCGTACCTGATGCATAAGATTCAAAACAATCTTTTCTGTGGCAAGTACAAACTCTACCTCTGTCCATAATTTTCATACTGCCGACTTCACCGCCACGCCCTGACTTTCCTCGTAACATTTTTCCGTCAACAATAAAACCCCCGCCGACACCTGTTCCCAGTGTGATTGTAATTGTATTATCTTCACCAATAGCTGCTCCCATTTTATACTCCGCCCACGCTGCAGCGTTTGCATCATTCTCTACATAAACAGGTTTTTTACTTAGAGTTGAAAATTTAATATCACGATATCCGTCGGGTAAATTTGGGGTTGAAGATACAACCGCATTACACTCTGAATTTATTGCCCCTGCCGTAGCAAAAGCAATTATATCAACATTTTCTTCATTTTCGGCAATTATTTTGCGAAAAGTATTCTCTAATTCAACAATGTTTTTTGAAGTAGGAACTTTTTTTACATCTGATAAAAAACCTCCATTTTCATTGATTATTGCGTAAATCAATTTTGTTCCGCCGACATCAATTGCCAAAACTTTTTTCATTACTAACCTCTTTCACAAAACCTTTTTGTAATAAGTTGCGGACGAGTAACCACCGAGCCTATCACAACCGAGTATGCACCAAGTTCAAACGCTTTATCAACTTCACTCGGCTCCCATATTCTGCCCTCTAGGATAACAGGACAATCAACAACATCAACAAGCTGCTTTAACAAATCAAAATCAGGAGCAGTAAGCCCCTTATCAGAGTTTTGGGTATAACCTGATAACGTGGTTGAAATAATATCAAAGCCAAGTTTACGAGCGTTAATCCCCTCTTCAAAAGTAGCAATATCCGCCATAGCAAGTTTATTATGAGCTTTAATATATTTTATAATTTCTTCCAAAGATTCTTTCGGGCGTTTTCTGAGAGTTGCGTCGGTTGCAATAATATCAGCTCCTGCATTTATTAGTTCATCAACCTCTTTTAATGTCGGTGTAATATACACAACTTCTTTCCAATTATCAGGAAGCCTTTCAGGCTTTGTAAGTCCAATAACAGGTATATTAAAGCATTTTTTAGCATTTCTGACATCACGAACGCCTGCCAAACGTAATGCCTTTGCCCCTCCATTAACAACAGATTTCATCATTGCAAGCAAACATTCTTCAGGGTATAACGGTTCATTTGGCATAGCCTGAACAGAAATAATTACTTGATTTTTTAACTGTTTAATAATATCCATAACTACTATTATATATTAGAAATAAAATATAATAAAATATTCAATATTTATTCACAAAAAAAAGGCCGCTATTGCGACCACAGTCTTGTTATGGAGAAAAGGAGTGAAGGAAAATAAGTAATAAAGAAATTTGACTATACTATATATATTCCCAAGTTGAGAGATATATAACATATATGTTTTATATATATTAATATCTTTAACATAAATTTTGTCTATCGGACGGAAAAACTAAAAAAAAGGTTTGCAAAATTGTCGTTGGAGCTTTCCTAAATAAACAAAGCCCTTGCGACCCTGAAACAAGTTCAGGGCGACATGTATTATAGCTTTACTTTTGAAAAGTATAGACTAACCATATCCATGTCATTCTGAAAGATTAGAAAAACGAGCGTTAGCGTAGTTTTTCAATCTGTTCAGAATCTCTTACAGTTACTGTCTGATTAGTAAATCAGACCTACAATTGATTATTGATAAGTATGAAACCATATTATTTCCATATCCTATAAGGAGAGTAAATTTACGGACGGACAACATTCTAACTTATTAATTTACATTTGCAACCATAGCGAAACGAACAATAAATGTTATGCAATACGACGGCAAGTGAGCATCTTCTTATGCGAACTTTGGTATTGCATTACAATTTATTAGTGAGTGTAGCTCCGGTTGC
>CAVEOW010000179.1:0-3233 GCA_963617295.1 bacterium
TTGCAAACCTTACAAATGAAAGAATTGCTAATATTCCTATTGCTGCAATATTGAAAAAACACAGAAATTACGGGTTTGGCAAAGTCCTTCTTAAAAATCTTACAGAAAATCTTTTAACGGTAGCCATATCTCAAGGCTGGAGTTTAAAAGAAATAAATGCAAGTTGTGATATGGATAATAAATCTTCCGTAACAATGTATGAAAGTGCAGGATTTACACAAAAATATTCATATCCTCAAGCATATTTGCTCAAACAGCATTAATTAAATTTAATATTTATACAAAAACATGTTTTATTTTGATATCATAAAAGAATGGATATTCTAAAAACATTTGAAATATTTTTATCAGCACCGATGAGCATAATCCACAAGCGAAACATTAAGATTATGCATGTTGAAACTAATATTTTTGCCCAAAATGTACCTATAGATATCAAATTGGATGATAATATTCAACTTACTGTTTATAATAACGAGAAAGTATATAAGTTACTTTCGGGTGTAATTCAAAAGAAAAGAAAAAAAGATGAAAATTACAAAAGCAAAATTCATAACCAGTGCTCCGACATTGAAAGAATGTCCAGAATTATCTCTGCCTGAATTTGCCTTAATAGGTCGCTCAAATGTAGGTAAATCGTCATTTATCAATTCTATTGTCGGAATAAAAGGTTTGGCAAAAACAAGTAATACTCCCGGAAAAACTAAGTTAATAAATTTATTCAACATTAATGACTTATTTGTTTTTGCAGATTTACCGGGGTACGGATATGCAAAAGTTTCGGGAAAAACTCAAAATCAATGGCAAAAAAGTTTAGAACAATATTTGTTGAAACGTAATGCGATAGTTTGCCTTATTCAACTTATAGATTCAAGACATGATATTCAGCAAAATGATTTGCAAATGGCTGAATGGATAAGATATAACAACTTACCATGTTTTGTTGTGGCAACCAAAGTTGATCAAATTTCAAAATCACAAATTAATCCGACCTGCAAAAAGTTTGAAAAAGTTTTAGGGTTGCCCGTATTACCTTTCTGCAAAGCAAATTCATATTACAATTTAGCTGTTACAAACAAAATGGAAGAGTTTATAATTAAGTAACTTATACTCTTGTTATATGATGAAATGTTTTATATATTTATTTATAATTTGAACTGTAAATAAAGTAAGGACAAAAATGCTTCCTATAGTTACACAAGAACAATCATCATTATGTTTTGCAGAAATATTCCAAGATGTACACACTTGGAGAAAAAAGATGATTCATTATATAAAAGATGAAAATCCTGAAATCAATTCTGCAATTATTGAAGCTGCTCAAAATACTGATTTAGACCCCAAAGCTGTTGCACTGGGTGCTTATATGACTTATGTTCTTTTAGAAACGGCAATGAAAGAAGAATCAGGGCAAGAAGTCTTTACTATTGAAGATTAGTTTATTCCAATATTTTGATTTTATAATTTTGGATTTTTTCTTGTTTTATTAATTTTTTCTGATTTTCAAGAGTGTTTTCAATTGCAAAAATCCACCCGCATTTAGGATTAACAAATAAGAAGAAAGCCGCTTCACTTTCAATAAGGCGAGCAGGGTTGTCAATAATAAGTTCACCTTTATCCGACAATTCAAAGACAGTAAAAGATAGCGGTGCTGAAATTGAACTGTCTATATAAGCATCATATTTTATATTCTTAATTAAACTTGTATCTTTTATTAAACTCTGATTTTTATGAGTTTTAACATGCTTGTATAAAAAAGTAATAATATCTTCTGAATTATTGAAGCTGCTCATGTTTTACCACATAAATAAAATCTTCAACTAACTTTTTGTTCCAGCGTTGACCTGCTTCGCTTTCAATAATTTTAATTATTTCATCAAGACTGTAAGCATGTCTGTAGGGTCTGTCTTGCAACATTGCGTAGAATGAGTCAACAAGCAAAACTATTTGAGAAGAAATAGGAATTTCAACCCCTGATTTGTTTTCGGGATAACCGTGTCCGTCCCAATTCTCGTGGTGATTTTCTATAATCGGGATAACATCTTGAATATTTGAAATAGGCTTCAAAATATCACGGGCAGCTATTATAGGATGTTGCTTTATAATATTTTTTTCTTCTTCCGTTAATGGAGTTTTCTTATTAAAAATTTTCTCGGGAATCATTATATTTCCAATGTCATATAACAATATTGCAAGTTTTAATCTGTCTATTTCTTCTTTGGGCAGTTCTAATTTTTTTGCCAACAACACTGCTAAAATTTGTTTTGATTTTGTAGTTCCTGTTTTATACATGGAATTATATGTTTGAGAAATTGTGTCAACGATAGAGAACAGAGTATCTTTTGACCCTTTATCACTTTCTTGAAGTTTTTGTAACTTTTGATAAAGCATTTGAGAAGTATCATCACCAATAGGGATACGTTTTTTAGACAGAATATCAATAAATGTATCAACGGCAATTTTTTGCCAATCTACTTCGTTATCATTTTGTGCAAGTTGAACTTGGTTTCTTCCGTTTAACTTTGCCTTATACATTGCTTGGTCAGCAAGTTCAATAAGTTCATCTATACGATCGGAGTGTTCTAAGAATGTAGCGACTCCAACGCTTGCCGTAATGCCGACAATAGTATCAAGAACTTGGCTTTCAATTGATTTTCTTATTCTTTCGGCTGCTATCATTGCACCTTTTGAGTCAACTCCGGGGAGCAGCAGGTTAAATTCTTCTCCGCCTATTCTTGCGGGAATATCAATAGAACGAGCTTCTTTTTTTAATACATTTGCAATTGTCTTTATGGCTAAATCCCCGAACTGAAGTCCGTATGTATCATTGATTCTTTTTAAATAATCCAAATCCATTGATATAACAGAAAAAGGTTGTTTTAGTCGGAGAGCACGTTCCGCTTCTTTAACAATATTATTCTCAAAATATCTGCGGTTATATAAACCTGTCAACGGGTCGGTAATTGCTTGCTTTTTAACTTCTTCAAACAAGCCTGAAACAGTAATTGCTAAGCCGATTTGACCTGCATATAAAGTTAAAAAGTTGTTTTCGGTATCTGTTACGCTATCTCGGTCTGAGGCTACAATAAGGCATCCGAAATTCTCCTTTTCACCATGCAAAGGAACTACGGTGCATATTTTAGATTTTGACATTTGAAGAATTTCTTTTAATTGTTCATCAGGTACGTTCGGAAAGCACATTCTTGCCATGCCGATTATATCAGGTGTTGAAT
>CAVEOW010000179.1:3288-3967 GCA_963617295.1 bacterium
TAATTGAATTTTGCAAATACGGAATATGGTATGATTCCATAGATTTATTCATCAACGTAAAAATCTTGCCGATATTTTTTCCATCGGAAAGTGCTTTAAAAACCAAATATTGCTCACCGTTATTATCTTTTTCCAGTTTAAAAACAGAGGCAGAAGTATAATTCATATCTTCGTGCAAAACAGTTACAATCTTATCAAGCAAACTTGACAGGGGTTGAGAAGAATTCATCATATCCCAAACCGTATTAAGAGTAAAAAGGGTTTGATTAGCTTGCTCAAGTTCTTTTGTTCTTGCTTCAATTTCTTCTTCAAGGGCAATATTTTTTGCGTAAACATCCGCAAAATCTTTACCTTTAATATTTATAGACCCGTCAATTTTATTTATCTGCCCGAGTATATCTTTTAAGCTCGAAAATATTCCCACTTCTTTTTTCCAAGATTTTTAATTTTAGTATTTGTATTATATAACTTTTTTCTTCTGATTGTAAGCCCTTTTTACAATAAATATAATTTTCTTAACTTACGATTATTTATACTTATTTTATGTTTGTTATAAAATGAAATCATACAAGAAAAAATTATTATTGGAGAGTAAAATGGACGAAATCAGAGTCAGAATTGCACCGTCACCAAGCGGTAATTTGCACATTGGTACGGCAAGAACAGCATTGTTTAACTA
>CAVEOW010000180.1:0-3965 GCA_963617295.1 bacterium
GCTGCACTTATTATGAGGGACGGTTGGGAAATTTCAAAAGATTATCCGTGGTAATCTATCAATCACACAAATATTTATAACCGCAAGTTTTACAACGCAAAGACTGTTGAACAGGCTCTAGTGTATTACACGAAATTATATCTTCTGTTTCTTTTTGAATTGAAATCGATATTTCCATTTCATCTTGCAGATTTAACGGATATTCTTTTATACTATCTTCACATATATTAACTAGTTTTGCCTCTTTAACATTGATTTTCTCGGCACTCAATGCGGTTTTATAGATGTATAATTGTTTATAATAATCAGGCAAACTGTTTTCAATATCTTTATTTGTTTTAAAATCAATAACCGTATATGAATCATCCTGATTTTTTATAAGTAAATCAATATCCCCACTGAATTTTATTGTTTTACCGTTTATTTCACTTATAAAATCAAAGGCTTTTTCAAAAAATAAAGTTTTATCCGCCAGTTTTTCAGGCGTATAATCTGAACTCAAATAAGTTTCGTATAAATTATTTATTTTAACTTTGTCATCATCTGAAACTTGAACATCACTTATCAATTCCATTCTCTGATGTTCATTCAATGATTTTTTATTAACAAAACCTGCGTATATATAATTATGTATAATACTTCCGACTAGAGAGGTATTCTTAACGGTTGTATTTTCGGGAAATCTAAACTTATATTTATATAAATACAAGTTATGACAACGATTAAATGTGTTCAGCTTACTAAAACTCAACCAATATTCAGTTTGTTCGGCTTGCTCTACTCTGAGAGGGATTGTTTCAACTCTCAAATTATCAGCCAATTCTATAAATGCAGGCTTTTGTTTCTCAACCTCTATCTCATTAAAATTAACAGCTTCCGAGATTAAATCTTCTCTTAAATTATCAACGTAATCAATATTTTTTGTTGAAAATTTTAATATGTTCAAATATTTCTTTGCTCTAGTTACTGCAACATAAAACAGTCTTAAATCTTCGGCCTTTTGCCTCGGGTCAAGCCAAATTCTATCATATACCAATGCTTTTGGAGAAGTTTTAGCCGCATAACTTTTTGCTATCAGACCAAAACCCTTTTTATTTCCGTATTGTAAATCAAGATAAAATGCCGAATTATCATTATTTCCCGTGGGAGCCGTTACGCAAACAAAAGTATAAGGAAATTCCAGTCCCTTACTTGCATGTACCGTAAGAATTTGAACAGCGTCTTGACCTGTTACGATTTCGGGCAGTTCAAAATTTCTGTCATTCTTATATTTTTCAATTTGTTCCAGAAACATTTTTACACTTACATAATTTTTGCTTTCCGAGAAATCAATAATAACTTTCTCAAAAATTCGCAAGTTTAATTCTGCCTCGTATTCAGCTGCTCCGCTTGCTTTATACGGTTTTATTTCAGTTATTAATCTGTAAAATAATTGAATAAGTGAGAAATTATTTTTATTTTGCTGAACAAATGCCAAGGTATCAAAAATCTTTTGGGCATAGTCTTTTACGTCTTTGTTAAGTTCCAAATCGGAGATAATATTCTTTTCTCTAAGATAAAGTAACCTATCAGAGAAATTCATGTTGACAAGGTCATCAAAAGGAAGTGTTTTTCTTAGTTTCTCATCCACGCACACTTTTAAACGGTAAATTTGCTCTTCTGACAATTGAATGTTTAAAATTTTATATAGTGCAATTTCATCACGAAAATTCACTGCAAATCTCAAAAATGCAATCACATTTTGAATAACAGGAGTATCAAAAAATCCTGTATTAACCTTTTTGGTACAAGGAATATTGTATTTTGAGAGTTCTTTATCAACAATTTCAGCGGCACTGTGTGATTTCACCAAGATTGCAAAATCAGAATATTTTAATTCACTATCTTGTTTTTTCAGCTTCAATATTTCGCTTGCTATATATTTAGCACTCAGAACCCTTAAATTTTCTGCCGTTTCATCTGTTGCACTCGGAGTATATTTTACAAACTCGGGAATAGTTTCAAATTTTACATTCGAATTTGCCTCTAATCTTTCTTCCAAGTTCAATTGTTCTGTTGTTACAAAATTTACCGCATCTAAAACTTGAGATGTTGAACGATAGTTATATTTAAGTTGTATCGGGTCATATTTTGTCCTGAATTTATCTTCAACAAATTTGTGCAAAACCTCAAGATTTTCGGTTTGGGCAAACCTGAACCCGTAAATTGACTGTTTTCTATCTCCTACAAATGTTATATTTGCGTCTTTCTCCGACAACAAAAGTTTTATCAATTCAAGTTGAGAACCGTTTGTATCCTGAAATTCATCTATAATAATATGTTTATACAATTGTTTATAATATGTTCTCAAAAGGTCATTATGCTTGAAAATTTGAATAGTCTTATTTATCAAATCATCAAAATCGCAAGAATCGAGTTCCGGCAATTTTTGCTGATAAAGCTCATAAATTACGGCAATAATCTTTGTCGCATGAATTTCCAGCTCCGTAACAGGTTTAATAATATCAGGAAAATCATCTGCTGCGGTATATTCACTTGCTTTCCTTTTTCCATGCCTGTCTAATATAATTTTTGCTTCGCAAATTTTATCAAAATCTTTTACATCAAGAACAAATGTATCTTCTTTGTATTCCTTTAAATGATTTTCCCATTCTGCCGTATATGCCTCTTTTGAATCAAATCCGAACGGGATATTTTCTATACATCTTGAATAATTCGTTGTTGAAATTACTGTTTTTTGCAAAAATTCTCGGGGAGAAAGCCCGTATGCTTTTATTTTCTTTATAATTTGATAAATCGAGTCTAAAATTGAATCAATGGAGTCAATTTTTGAGAGTTTTTTTATACTTTCAACCTCAAGAATATCAGATTCTATTCCTAACTTTTTAGTAATTTCAGGCAGAGTTTCAATAGTCGAGGCTTCTCCATACCTTATTTTTTGTATAATATTATCAAATATTTCTTTTAGTTCACTCTCTTCAAGAAGTGAAAAAGAGGGTGATAAACCTGCTTCAATAGAATGTTTTTTCAAAATCTTATTGCAAAATCCATGGAATGTTGATATTGAAAGCTCTTGCCCTGTATAATCATAGCCGTTATCTTTCAGTTCTTTATAAATACGCTCTTTCATTTCCGTAGCGGCTTTATCGGTAAATGTAATAACAAGCATTCTCTCTGCAGGTTTTGAAACATTCTCCTGTTGCAAGTCATAGACGAGTTTTACAAAACGCTTTGAAATAATTTTTGTTTTACCTGTTCCTGCACCTGCCACAATTTTAGTACAAGAATTTATCGGAGCCTTTACCGCTTGAGTTTGTTCATCGTTTAACCCGTCTGTAATTTTTTTTATGAAATCTTGTACATCAATATTAGTCATTATCTTCTTCCTTACCGCATACAAAACCAAATTCGCAGCTATCACAAAGATAAGATTTTTTCGGTTTAAATTCGGTCGTTTCTCTGATTTTATCAACAATTGTTTCTTTTAAATTTTTAATAATTTTATCTTTGAATTGCTCTATAAATATAGCTTGAATTTTATCATCTTTTGAACCGCCGCATTTGTTTTTGGGGCGAACATACCTTAAAGAAAGGCTCTCAACCTTGTTTTTAAGCTCTTCAAGTTGACTTGCATTCTGACCGGCAAGATAATAGACAGGAATTTGGTATTCATAACCGTTTATATATTCTTCTTTATCTTTCGGTTCCTTTCCTGTTTTTGAAAGAAAATTTACACCATTTTCGCTTACATAATAACTTAACGGGAATTTCTTATCTGCACCCGTTTTATAATCATAAATCTGATACAAATCACCTTTTCTGCATATAGCGTCAATTCTTCCCGTAAATGTTACGTTTGGAATTTCTTCTGACTTAAAATTAAAAACCTTTTCTGTTTCAACCTCGTCAGGAACTTCTAAGAAAAATCCGTTTTTTTCAAGACAATTTACGGCCTCTTCAAATTG
>CAVEOW010000181.1:0-3938 GCA_963617295.1 bacterium
TAATTATTCCGTCAAAATTTCCTTTAGCTTCTTGTATTTTATTTACAAGTTCACCCTCAACATTACTCTGGTAAAAATCTACTTCTACTCCTAAATTTTCAGCCTCTGAGCGAATAAAATTCTCGATATCAGCTAACGTTTGAGTGCCGTATTTCTCAGGCTCTCTTGTTCCCAGTAAGTTTAAATTCGGACCGTTTAAAACTAAAATTCGCATTTTACCCTCATTTCAGCTATCAATTTTTTTGTTTTTTGTCTTATTTTTTCATCCTCTGAAAGAATTTCCTCGATTGTAGGATTTTCTATAGATTGATAATCCTCACAAATTTTCTTTGTAATATCATAAATCTGTAAAAATTTTATTTCTTTATTTAAAAATGCAAATACAGCTTCTTCATTTGCCGCATTCATACAAACAGGGTATGTTCCGCCTATCTTTCCTGCTTTTATAGCCAATGCCAGCGACGGAAATTTAATCATATCAGGCTCAAAAAATTCAAACTTAGCCGCTTTAATAAAGTCAAAACTTTCTGTTTCCACCCCTTCACAACGTTCAGGGTAAGTAAGTGCATATTGAATAGGAATATGCATGCTGGGATTTCCGATTTGTGCAATTATACTTCCGTCAACAAACTCAACTGCACTATGTATATAGCTTTGAGGATGAACAACAACTTTTATATCGCTATAATCAACGTTAAACAAATGGTGAGCTTCAATTACTTCAAGCCCCTTGTTCATTAATGTAGCAGAATCTACCGTTATTTTTTTCCCCATTTTCCAGCGTGGATGAGCCAATGCCTCATCTAAATTCGCATTTTCCATTTCTTCGTGGGTTGAATTTCTGAAAGGTCCGCCCGATGAGGTTATTATAAGATGTTTTAGGGTCTTTCTGTCATTTAAACATTGAAAAATTGCACTATGTTCACTATCGACAGGTAAGATTTTAACTCCGTTTTCTCTTGCCTTACGCATTACTATATCACCTGCCATAACAAGAGTTTCTTTATTTGCAAGTGCAATATCTTTTTTATTTTTAATTGCTTCTAATGTAGGTTTTAATCCGATTTTACCTGAAACAGCAACCAACAAAGTATCTGTTTGTGGCAATTTTGCAATTTCAATAAGCCCTGATTCTCCTGAAACAATTCTTATTTCTTTGAACTTCTCTTTTAAAATTTGTGCATCATTGAAATCATTTACACAAACAACTTGCGGTTTATATTTTTTTATTTGTTCAGTTATTAAATTAATATTTTTCCCTGCACTTAACGCAACGACTTTAAATTTATCTTGAAGTTTATCTATAACTTCAAGTGCCTGTGTTCCAATTGACCCTGTTGAGCCTAATATTCCAATATTTTTAACCATTATACTCTGCCATATATATCTTCTATTCTGACAATATCGTTTTCATCAAGAATATCTCCCTGTTGAACTTCTAATATTTTAATTTGTTCATCACTCTCATTTTGAAGTGAATGGATTTCCTTGACTGCGATATCTACACTATCACCTGACTTTAAAGTGAGTTTTTCTTCTCCTTTTATAACAGTTGCAGTGCCTTCTAATACAATCCAGTGTTCACTTCTGTGGTGATGAAGTTGAACACTCAATTTTGATTTTGGGTTAACAACTATACATTTTGTTAAAAATCCGTTACCGGATTCAAGTACGGTATAATAACCCCACGGACGAAATACGGTTTTATGAATATCTTTTGCAGCAGTATTATCTCCGTTTAGTTTTTTATACAAATTTTTTATTCCGTTTGTATTGTTTCTGTCGCAAACTAGTACAGCATCAGGAGTTTCAACGACTACTTTATCGTTTAGTCCTAAAGTAGCAACTATTTTTGATGTTGAATATACAATTGAATTTTTTGAAGCTAAATCAACAACTTTGCCTTGTAATACATTTCCGTCTTTATCTTTGTTTGATATCTCGTAAACCGCATCCCAAGAACCGACGTCTTTCCATTCAGTTTTAAATGGAATAGTAACCATTTTTTTAGTTTTTTCCATTAATGCGTAATCTATTGAAATATCAGGTAATTTATCGTAGGTATTAAGGTCAATTGTCGGCATTGAATCTGTCAATTGTGCTTCTGAAATAATTTTATATATAGATGACGCACACTTTTTCATTTCGGACATGAACGTATCGGGGCAGAACATATATATACCCGAGTTAATATAAGTTTTACCTTTTTTTAGTTGCTCTTTTTGAGTTTTAGTTGACGGTTTTTCAACAAAAGATAAAACTTTCATTGCACTTGGTTCTATTTCTGCTATTTTAGCGTTATTTCTTGTTTTTAAATACCCAAAATTTTCATCTGTTTGACTTACTTCTTTTGAGAATGAAACAATGTAACCTGCTTGAGCAAACTTAACTCCTTTATTTATAATTTCTATAAATTCATCACGATTTGGAATTATATGATCAACAGGAACAACAATCATAACAGGTTGTTCGGTTGAAAACGTTTTTTGATTTTGAACATATTTTACTGCCATAGCTATTGAAGCTGCAGTATTTTTTATAACAGGCTCGGTTAATATTTTATAATCGGTCTTTCTGCAAAATTTTTCCTTTAAGAGTTTTAATTGCTCTTGAACTGCTGAAACTTGCTTTACATTAGTAGTTGTAATGATATTTTTATCATCCGTAACACCTGACATTCTTAAAAATGTTTCATAAAACAATGTTTCATTGTTATCAATATGTAGAATTTGCTTTGGATAAGCCGCTCTTGAAACAGGCCACAATCTGCTGCCTGCTCCACCTGCCAAAATAACCGAATATAATACCGTCATAATACTCCTCTGTATGAATTATACAATAAACAGCTAAAATATTGAAATTGTAAAGATGTTTTCTATTTTTCTTTATAATCGTATAATTTTTCTATGAAGAATTATAAAACAATAATTTCAATGATGTCAGGAACATCTGTTGACTCTGTTGATGCTTGCCTTGTTAATATATATGAGGATTTAACATTTAAGGTTATAGACAGTTATTCGTTGGAGTACTCAAATGATGTTCGCACAAAGATTTTAGAACTTGCAAACAACATTGGGGACGTAAAAGATGTTTGTTTTATGAATTTTGTTATTGGTGAATTGTTTGCTCAGGCGGCAAACAGTTTAATAGAAAAAGCAAAAATAAAAAAAGAAGATGTTGATTTTATTTCTACTCACGGTCAGACAATATTTCACATGCCGGAGCGAAATAAAATTGGTGGTATTGAAACGGGAAGTACGCTTCAAATCGGTGATATATCTGTTATTTCACAAAGAACAGGTATAATGACAATAGGAGATTTTCGTCCAAAAGATATAGCTGCAGGCGGTCAAGGGGCTCCTCTTGTACCTTTTGCAGACAGATTACTTTTTGGAAATGATAAAAACAGGCTGATTCAAAATATCGGCGGGATATCAAATGTTACGGTTCTTTCTAATGATTGCGAGATATTTGCATTTGATAACGGTGTCGGTAATATGCTTATTGATTATTTCGCAAGTAAACTTTTCGGAGTTCCTTTTGACAGAAACGGAAACCTTGCTGCACAGGGAACAGTAAATGAGAGATGGCTTAATGAACTCTTAAAAGAGCCTTATTATAATAAAATTCCTCCTAAAAGCACGGGAAGAGAGTTGTTTAACGATAATTATGCAGAGAAAATATATAAAACTGCTCCTCAAAATAAATTTGATGTAATGGCAACTGTTACAAACCTAACTGCAAGGGTAATTTCTGATTCGTACAATAATTTTATATTCCCTAAAACAAGAATAGATGAAGTTGTTTTAGGCGGTGGAGGTGCGTTTAATTTAACTTTAAGAAAATATTTAACGGAATATTTACCGAATATACCCGTTAAAACGCACAATGACTATAATATTCCCGATAAATTAAAAGAATGTATAGCCTTTGCA
>CAVEOW010000182.1:0-3162 GCA_963617295.1 bacterium
TCATCTCCGTTTCTTCTTATTTTTATATCAGGATATTTTTTCTCTATTAATTCTTTTGTTATAGTAACCAAAAGTCTTTGTTTATAAACCATTTCTACCAAAGAGGAATTAAAATTTTCTTCAATGATACTTAACATTTTTTTGCTGTAAATAGGTTCATCATTAATAACATCTTCAATATCTACCATGTGGTTAAGGTTAACCTCACATTCTCCGATAAATGCAACTATTGCATTACCCATAATGTGAAAATTTTTGTATATCCAATGAGGAGAGAGTTGTTCTCCGGTGTATTTGATTTCTTTATCAATAAATAAAGTTTTCATATTTTTATCCTACCCAAATAACTTTTTAATTATATCATGCCTGTTACTTAATTCCAAAGCACGTTTTAAACGGAGGCAAGATTCACAAAGTCCGCAATGTTTTTCACAATTATGATAGCAGCTGAAAATCAGTTCAAACGGAACGTTTAACTTTATTCCCTCTTCAACGATTTCGGTTTTATTTTTGTTTATAAGAGGTGCTATTACTTTAATATCTGCATTTACGGAGTATTTTAAAGTATTATTTATCGCATTTATAAATTCAAGTGTATTATCCTTAAAAGTTGCACCCTCTTCTATATTTGCACCCAATATTATTTTAGAAAAATCATTTGCTTCTGCGATTGCAGCAGCAATATTGATAAAAAGTGCGTTTCTGTTGGGAACCCAAACTGCATTTGCACTTTGTTTTGTAATTTCTTCGTTATCTAAATCATCTTTACTTAATTGCGGAATATTTTCTTTTGTATTTAATGATGATGTAGAAATATCTTTTAGCCAATCAAGTTTTATGGTCAACATTATAAAATTTTGCGATTTCGGAAGATGATTTTAATTCTCTGTCAAATGCTTTTTGCCCATAGTCAAAGAACAGTGCAAGTTTTATATCATTTTCTTCCATTGCTTTTGCCATGCTCACAACAGAATCCAGTCCGCCGGAGAGCAAAATTATTGCTTTATTCTTCATCAGAACAATCCTCATCACTATTAATGTCATCTTGAAGTTTTATTGCTTCTTCTCTTGCAGATTGCGGCATATCGGGATTATCTATAATCTTAGTAAATATGTCATCCCCTATTAAGTTATATAGAGCAATTACCGCATTTTGAACAACCTCTTGATTTTGATCAAAAAGCATACCCGTAATTAATTCTACGGCTCTGGCGTCTTCGGAATTCATAATAACTTCAATAGCATTTATTCTTACTTGAGGAGATTCATCTCTCAATGACTTTACAACAGCATTAAAAGCTCTTTCTCCTTTAAAATTAATTTTATTTAATGCTTCCAATGCCCGTTCTTTTAAAAAAGTAAATTTGTCTAAAAATCCTTTTTTTGTTTCTAAGATCGATACCAATGAATCGACGGCTTTCTCATCTCCAATCATTCCTAAAGCGGATACTGCGGACTCCTTTACATAAACAGATTGTTCGGCTTCATCCTCTACAACATTCATAAGGGGAAGAACCGCATACCTATCACCAATTCTCCCTAACGCTTCAGCGGCGGAGAGTTTAATTTTATAGTTTTCATCTTTGTTATTTAAACAGTATAAAAGCGGATATACGGCTTGAGAGTCTTTTGTGTTTGCAAGAACTTTTGTTATATGGACTCTTATTGAAGTAATTTGTTCAGAATCAGGGAACCTTTCTGCTAATTTGCTTTTCATTAGTAATGAATCAATTAACAGAGGTAAACTGCTTTTATCTTTGAATTTATCAATTCTTTTCAGCAAGAAATTAATAACTTCAATGGAATTTGAGTGTTCAAAAAAGTAATTATAAATAAGCACCAAATATTCATTCGGATACGAAGAATTTAATGCCGTTATCTTATTGATTGACTCACGAGCATTTGTAGGATTGACAATTTCACAATCCTGAGCTAATTTTTCATAAGGTAAATTTACACTCTCATCCATAACAAACATTAGTTAATCTACATGTCTAGAATATATGAAAAATGAAATGTTAGCAACTTGTTAAGACAAAAAATTAATATCCGAGAGTATTTCTAAGTTTTTTTCCGATATAGCACGTGAAATAAGTGCATTTATGTCAAAATCAAATTTTAAATTTGTTAACAATTCAGGTAATTCAATGTCGGATGTCATTTTTGTTTTAACAAAACCTTTATTTAAACTTAAAAATTCCGTATATAAATTTAAAACTTGTCGCCATTCAGCCGGAATTTGATATTTTTTGCCCGTGTAAATTAAAACATCTTTTTCAAATTTATTAAAGAACTCCCCTAAAAATTTAACCTGACTAAGATAGTCATAGTTTTTTAATTCTTCCTCGGTTAAATTATAGAATACATTTCCCTCTATTTCTTTCGGGGTATTGGTATTTTCATTTTTTATGTAATAAGCCCACAAAAGACAGCCCGTATAAAAACAGATATTGTTTTTAATATATTTCTTTAGTTTAAATGCATTTGAGTAGAAAAAAGTATTTTTCTGATATTTTGATTTTAACATTGCAAGTTGAGAGTAAAAATAATTGGTAAAATCATATAAATCAACAACCAATTCTCCAATTCCGGGGTCAAATTTAACTGTATTTTCCATTATATTCTTACCTCAATATTGTGTTCTTTTAATTCATTTTTTAATTTAGGAACGGGCAAAGTATTAAAGTGGAAGATTGAAGCTGCAAGAGCTGCATCTGCACACCCTTGTTCAAAAACATCAACAAAATGCAGTGAATTTGCACCTGCTCCGCCTGACGCAATAACAGGAATTTTTACGCTTTGAGAAACCAATTTTGTCATAGGAATATCAAACCCGTTTTGGGTTCCATCCGCATCCATTGAAGTCAATAGAATTTCTCCTGCACCTAAACTTTCAACTTTTTTTGCCCAATCCTGTAATTTTATTCCTGTATTTACTTTCCCTGCGTTTATAAAAACAAAAAATTCGTTATCAATTTTTTTTGCGTCTATTGCAACAACAATACATTGAGAGCCAAAATACGTTGCACCTGTTTTTATTAAATCCGGTGATTTTACGGCAGCAGAATTTATTGCAACCTTATCCGCTCCTGCGGTTAGCATTATTTTCATTTCATCAAGCGACTTTATTCCGCCACCTACAGTAAACGGTATAAAAACTTG
>CAVEOW010000182.1:3172-3902 GCA_963617295.1 bacterium
GTAGTTTTTCTCTTTTCATTAGTAGCGGTAATGTCCAGAAATACAAGCTCGTCAGCTCCGTCATTTGAGTACTTTTTCGCCAACTCAACGGGATCACCCGCATAGCGTAAATTCTCAAAATTAACACCCTTTACGGTCTGACCGTCTTTTACATCAAGACAAGGTATGATTCTTTTTGCAAGCATGGCTTAGAACTGTTTTAAAAATCTTGTATCATTGTTGAAGAATAAACGAATGTCATTGATAGCATATTTAAGCATTGCAAGTCTTTCAACACCCATTCCGAATGCAAATCCGGAATATACCTCAGGGTCAATACCTACATTTCTTAAAACGTTAGCATGTACCATTCCCGAACCTAATACTTCGAGCCAACCTGTTCCGGAGCATGTTCTGCAGCCTTTACCGCCACACATAATACATTGAACATCAACTTCCGCACTCGGCTCGGTAAACGGGAAGTAACTTGCTCTAAATCTTGTAGGACGAGCAGCACCGAAATAAATTCTTACAAATTCGTTTAATATACCTTTTAAATCAGCAAACGTAATATCTTTATCAACCAAAAGACCTTCAATTTGGTGGAATAAGTTATTTTTTCTTGCACTTACCGATTCGCATCTGTAAACACGTCCCGGAGAAATAACTCTAACGGGAGGTGCTTGGTGAAGCATTTGTCTGATTTGAGCTCCTGATGTTTGGCTTCTTAAAATTACATTTGGTGCAACTT
>CAVEOW010000183.1:0-3896 GCA_963617295.1 bacterium
GGTAAGAAGGTTTGGGTGAAAGGAAAGAAAAATGATTAAACAAGTAAACAAAAAAGCAGCTACACAAAAAAGACATTTAAGATTAAGAGCTAAATTGTCAGGAACTACAGAAGCTCCTCGTTTAGCAGTTTACAGAAGTACAAAACACATTTATGCTCAAATTATCGATGATGTAAAAGGTGTAACAATTGTATCTGCTTCTTCAATCGACAAAGATTTAAGAGCAAACTTAGCTCACGGTGGCAACATTGAATCTGCAAAAGCTGTTGGCGAAGCAATCGCTAAAAAGGCTTTAAAAGCAGGTGTTAAAGATGTTGTTTTCGATAGAGGCGGTTTCTTATATCACGGAAGAATTGCTGCATTAGCTGATGCTGCAAGAGAAGCAGGATTAAACTTCTAATTGTTTAAACAAAATAAGAAAAGACTAAGGTTTTGCCTTGGTCTTTTTTTTGCGAATTTTCTTAATGTTATAATAGTTTTATGCAGATATATTCAGATAAATGTTTTAGAAATCCATTGTTCAAAATTGAGGCAAACGGGTTAGAAGAAGTTGAAAATGCTTTAGTAAGAATACAGTCCTTGCGAAAAAGGTATTATTTAGTCGGTTGTATTTCTTATGATTTTGATTATTTATATTTTGAGGCGTTTGAGGGCTTTGATAATTATTCTCCCAGACGTGTTGAGAGAGTTTTAGGCATACTTAACAGACCTTTGGTGTCAAAATCTGCTTATATACGTGCGATTGAGAAAATAAAGGATTATATTTCTCTTGGTGAAACGTATGAGGTAAATTATACATATCCTTATGAAGTTTGTTCAAATCTGGATGGAATTGATTTATATGAAGCATTAGTTCATAAACAGAGAACCTCATATAATGCTTACATTTCGAATGATAAGTTTAATTTGCTTTCTTTTTCTCCTGAATTGTTTTTTAGAATTTCAGGTAACAAGATTTATACTAAGCCGATGAAAGGTACTATTGGAAGAGGGGATACTCCTAATGAAGATGAAAGCAATAAGGAATTTTTGTATAATGATGTAAAGAACCGTGCTGAAAATATTATGATTGTTGACCTGTTGAGAAATGACTTGGGCAAGATTGCTAAAGTCGGCAGTGTTAGAGTTGATAAATTGTTTGATATTGAAGCACATCCTACACTTTATCAAATGACATCGGAAATTAGTGCGAAATTAGAGGACAGTATTAATTTAGCTGATATATTCAAGGCAATATTTCCTTGCGGTTCAATAACGGGAGCTCCGAAGAAATCAACAATGAGGATAATAAATGAGCTTGAACCGTTTAATAGATGGCTGTATTGCGGTGCAATCGGATTTCTTTCGCCTGATGTTATCGAGTTTAGTGTTCCGATTAGAATTTTGTACGGTAAAAATTATAGATATAAGTATCATGTCGGAGGAGCAATAGTTTGGGATTCAAATTCAGAGGATGAATGGCAGGAAACGTTGACTAAAAAGAAAATTATTGATACTGACTTTCAAATAATTGAAACAATGGTTGATGATTTTGAGAGTCATATATTGAGAATGAAAGAATCTGCGGAGTTCTTCTCTTTTAGGTGGAATAGTGAAATTGAAAATTTGAATTTTAAGCAGGGTGTTATTAATCGAATTACGTTGTCAAAGAACGGAGATTATTTATATAAAACCTTTTTCCCGTCTGTAAAAGAAAATAATAAAGTCAGAATAAAAGGTCGAGTAAACTCCAATAATATATTCTTGTACCATAAAACTACAATTAGGGAGAAAGTGCCTGATGATGTGTACGAAGAAATAAGAGTCAACGAACGAGGAGAGATAACAGAGGGTACATACACAAATATTGCAGTTGAAATTAGCGGTAAACTTTATACTCCGCCAATCTCTTGCGGATTACTAAACGGCACATACAGACAACGTCTTATTAATGACGGAATATTGTATGAAAAGGTTTTATATCCCAAAGATTTACAAAATGCAGACAAAATATATTGTTTCAATTCTGTTAGAAAAATGGTTGAGGTAGAGTTGTGCTTATAGTTGATAATTACGATTCTTTTACTTATAACCTTGTGCAATATTGTAAGATGTTAGGTTGCAATACGAAAGTGATTGAAAATGATGAGTTGTCACTTAGTGAGATTAAAAATCTTAAATTTTCTAAAATAATTCTTTCTCCGGGGTGGGGAAATCCCGATAATTCATGTGTTTCGTTACCTGTAATTGATTATTATAAAGATAAACTACCAATATTTGGAGTTTGCCTTGGCATGCAGTGTATCGCTCAATATTTCGGGCAGAAGATTGTGAGAGCTCCTGAGCCTTTTCACGGTAAAAACTCAAATATATTTTTTGATGATAACTTTACTTTATTTAAAAATTTACCGCAGGGTTTTAGTGCAACCCGTTATCATTCTTTAGTTATAGACAACGCAGAAAATAAAAATTTTAAAATAACTGCGTGGACGGAAGATAAAATTCCAATGGCTATAAAAGCTAATGGTTTTCCTTTGTACGGTGTGCAATTTCACCCCGAAGCCTTTTTAACTCAATACGGGATTGAGATAATTAAAAATTTTGTAGAAATGTAGTAAATTTGAAATAATTATTAAAAATTTAAGAAATCAGATAATATCAACGGATGTGCGGTGTGTGTTGCAAACGTAGCAATAACTTTTTCTTTACGTGAAGCAACCGGATGGGCATTAGTTGCAGCACTTGAAAAATATAGTGAAGATGGTAAAATAAGTGAAAATATTGATGAATATATCGCAAACGGTGAAAAATATAGAAAATAATTAGGAGTTCTAATGAGTATATCAAAAGTTGAACCAAGTACAAAAAAAACTATTGCTATAACAGCTTCCGCAATTGCGTATGGAGCAGTTTGCAGTGTTCCTAAATTAATTGATAACAATATTTCTGTAAAAGATGTTTTTCAATACAGTAATTTAAGTAATGCTCAAAAGAAAATAGTTAGAACTTCAGGTATTATGGGATTAATTGGAGCAGGTCTTTTTGGGTTAGCAATCAAGGTTAATTCTGCATACAATAATAAACATAAAGTATAATACTGTCTGAATTATTATCAGGTTAGGTTTAAACCGATTTAGTGTGTCGTTTGATTTGAACAAATAACGTTGGTTGTTCAAAGTATGCCCAATAGACATTGTTTTTGTTTAGTTCTTTCCCCCTTGAGGGGAAAGCTAGGATGAGGTGATGATTTTAACATTGGATTTTATTTACAGTTGCAATCAAAGTGGAACGAACAATAAATGTTATGCAATACGACAGCAAGTGAAGTTACGAAATTTCATATATGGTTGCATACATATTAATAATAAATTGTAGGTCGGATTTACTTATTCCGACAGAAACTGTAAGAGATTCTGAACAGATTGAAAAACTACGCTAACGCTTGTTTTTCTAATCTTTCAGAATGACATGAGGTCATTATTCGTTTTTGCGGGGGGTGGTTGAAACCTCGACGAAGCAATCTCGTTGTATTAATTCTATTGTCAATTTGATACATGTCGCCATGACCTTGTTTCAGGGTCGCAAGGTCCGGATTTTGAATCTTATTTTATTTCTTTTATCTCTGTTTTTGAAAATATGTACAACTTATCGATATCGGCATCTTCTGTTTCATAGTTAATAAACCAAGGACTGTATGCGTTTCTGTAAGATATAATGTATCTTAATTTTGGTCTTGTTTTATGCTGAACACGTTTTTCAAACATACCGTTTTTATAGTAATTTACATACGCTAACCGGATAGTAGGGTCATAAGAAACCCAACCGTATTTATCTAAGTAAACTTCTACCCAAGTGTGGTTGGGATCAAGTTCTCTTGCTATATTCCCGCTGACAATTCTTGCAGGAATACCTTTGGC
>CAVEOW010000184.1:0-3866 GCA_963617295.1 bacterium
CATGTCATTCTGAAAGATTAGAAAAACGAGCGTTAGCGTAGTTTTTCAATCTGTTCAGAATCTCATTGTTTATAAATTCATCAAATTTTAATTATTAGCCAATATAATGCAACCATATATGAAATTTCGTAACTTCACTTATTGAAACTTTATTTATTGATAAATCGTATGCCACATGCATTTTGACAATTTTAATTATATACATTATAATAATTGTGAATATTTTGGGAGTTATTTATGTTAAAAGATATACTGGCAGTAGTATTTTATATGTTTAAATCAAAAAGAGTTTCTCAGGCCGATTGTCAAGTTTACTTTGATAAAATTGCTGACAATTGTATGACCGGCTCAGAAATTTGCAAAGTTGCAAACTAAGTATATTTCTTATCTATATGCAATATTATTATAAATTATTTTAGATGCTTCTACGATAAACTCTTTGCCTTGGAAATTGTTGTATGGTCTTTTTGCTAAAATAACAACAATATATTTTCGTCCGTTTGAAGTCTTAACAATACCTGCATCACCAAGCATAAAACCTATATCTCCTGTTTTATGTAAAAGAATTGCATTTGACGGAATACCTGCTTGCAATAATCGGTTGTTTTTAACGTGAGAAAGGTAATCTGCAATATGGCTTTTTGATTCGTTTGACAACATTGTTGTTGAATCTATGTTATAAAACATTTTTGCCATTTCTCTTGCAGTCGTAACATTTGTTCCGTCCAAATCAGGAAGCCAATTATTTATTCTTGTACTTTTTAGTCCCCAATGGTGAATAGCCCTATTAACCTCGGGCATACCACCCATTTTTGCCATAATCATATTAGTCGATGAATTATCAGAATTTTCTATCATTATTCTTGCAAGGTAGTCCATAGAATGGGCAATCCCGCCTTGCGAATATTGAAGTTTACCCGAGCCTGACGCTCTATAGTAATCATCTAATACCATTGTATCGTCAAGCGAGAACTTTCCGTTTTCAATTTCTCTGAACATTTGAATTAATACAGGTATTTTAATAATACTTGCAGCAGGGTATATTTCATCAGCCCCGATATTAACATAAGATTTTGTACCGTATTCCCAAACATAAATTGAGGGTTTTATTCTCGGGAAATTTTGTGCTAAAGTAAGTAATCTGTTCTTTAATGCCGTATTTTCAAATCCCTCTGACATATCAAGCATTATCGCATCTTTATATTCCGTATCTTTAATAACATATTCGCCAAGGAATAAATCTTTATATAAGTAGCTGTGTGTAGGGAAGAGCATTTTCTGATAATCCACTTTTAAAGGATTACTAACCTTTTTTTGAGGAAATATGTCTGCAACATAACTCTTAAATGAATAAGTAAGCATAAAAAGCAAACCGCAGCATACAGCAATACAAACAATTAATTTCTTTAAGATAACAAATCCGTTATTTTTTTTCTTTTTTTTCTTGATTGGTTTAACTTTTACTGTTTGTGTATTTTTAAAATAGTATTGCTCGTATATTGAAGTGTACATATCAACATTATTTGAGTAGCGGTAATTATGTTCCGGCAAAAATTCTTCCTCCATAATAACATTATATTATATGCAAAAATAAACAATCAATTTTTTAAAGAAAATTAATGTATTTTTGTTTATTGTATTAATATTGAGGCTCACTTGTTATGTTAAAAAATCATTCCAGCTGATTAATTTATATCAACAACGCTGACGCCGTCGCCGCCTTCTGTGTTTTCTCCTGCACGGAATTTTGCAACATAAGGCGAATACATTAGATAATCTCTGATAACTTGTTTCAATGCACCTGTTCCATGCCCGTGAATAATATAAACAGGTGTCAAATTTACTAAACTTACCTTATCCAGATATGTTTCAAGTTCATCAAGAGCCTCTTCACAACGGTACCCTCTTAAATCTAAGGTTTGTGACATAGAATGTTTTTCGATACTGAAATTTTGTTTAAATATACCTTTTGCCTTAACGTCTTTTTTAATTAGCGATTTATTTAAAACTGCTAATTTATTTATTTTAATTTTGGTTTTTAACTGACCCATTTGAACCAAAACATTTTTATTTTTATCAGGCAATGAAAGAAGCGTAACTTCTTGGTTTAAATCCATAACCATAACATTCTCGCCGATTTTAGCTGTTTCCCAATTTATAGGGGTATATTTTTCGGCAACTTCGTCTTCATCCTTATTGAAACCTTTTCTCATTGCAATTTCAATGTTTGCAAGACGCTGAAAACTTCTGCGGGCAATTTTTTCAGATTTTTCCTCTCGCATTTGTTTTAGAATATCTTTTATTTCTTCTTTTGCTTCATCAAGCTCTGTTTCATATTTCTTCTTATATATATGAATATTCTTCCGCTTGTCCTTTTTAAGTTCATTCAACTTATCATTAAGACTTTGCTCCAAACGTTTAACATTTTCTTCCTTTTCAGCAATAATTTTCTTTGAATCCGTCAATTCTTGCTGTGTTTTTTGGAGTTCTTCAAGCACCTTTGCGGTTGTATCTTTTTGGTTGAAATAATTATCACGAGCATTATTAATAATTTCTTCTTTCAGCCCCATATTTTTGCCGATTGAAATAGCGTTACTTGCCCCCGGAATACCTATTAAGAGCTTATATGTCGGTTGCAGTGTGTTAATATTAAACTCAACCGAAGCATTGACAAACCCATCTTTCAAATATGCCAAAGATTTCAATTCTCCATAGTGAGTTGTTGCAATTACAAAGGTACCTCGTTTTTGCAAATATTCCAAAATTGATTGAGCCAATGAAGCTCCCTCTTTAGGGTCAGTTCCTGCCGCAACTTCATCAAGCAAAACAAGAGTATCATAATCGGAATGATTTATAATATTTACAATATTTGTCATGTGAGCAGAAAATGTTGAAAGATTTTGAACAATGCTTTGTTCATCCCCAATATCGGCAAAAACCTTTTTAAACGGATAAATTTCCGCTTCATAACAAGGAACATGCAAGCCTGCTTTTGTCATCAAGGTACAAACACCTGCGGTTTTTAAAACAACCGTCTTACCACCCGTGTTTGAGCCTGTAATAATCATACAGTTTTTATTACTGTCTATATAAAAGTCATTTTCAACAATCTCTTTTTTTGTTTTTATCAAAACAGGATTTTTCATCATTTTAAGGTTGATAACTTTGTTATCGGAAATTTTAGCTGCAACTCCGTCAAAAGAAGCACTGTATTTTGCTTTTGCAAAAATGAAATCGAGTTCAACAAGTTGAAGATTAGATTTTTTTATTTCTTCAAAACGAGTTCCGATTTCATTAGATAAAACTTTCAATATTCGCTCAATCTCAATATGAATTTGAACTTCAACTTCTCTTATCTTATTGTTTAAACCGACTAAAATTTCAGGTTCAATAAAAAATGTTTGATTACTTTGTGATACATCGTGAACTATACCTGACACTTTATTTTTACATTCGGCTTTAACCTGAAAAACCGTCCTGCCGTCACGCTGAGTATAAATTGTATCTTGAAGATTTGAAGTAAAATCAGAATTTTGAAGAAGTGAACTTACGCAAGTTCTAACGTTTGCATTTGTATCACGCAAAGTTTGATACAATCTTTTTAATTCAGGTGTAGCATCTTCTTTTACCGTAAAAGACGGAGTAAAAGTATTAAAGATTTTATCTTCCAAATCTTTATCAGCATATAACTTTTCGGAAAATAAAGATAGCTCAAAAAAATCTTTCGAGATTGAAGATAAGAAATTTCGCATTAATCTTGATGTTCTTAATGATTTTGCAATATTAATAATTTCTTCTTCCCCGAGTCTTAATCTTTTTTTAGCATCCTCTAAACTTTTTTCAATATCATAAACGTTATCAAGCGG
>CAVEOW010000185.1:0-3854 GCA_963617295.1 bacterium
GTACCATGTTAAAAATAATTTAAGTTTTGAATACAATCATTTCTAATAAATTGATTTTTTCAATACTAAAGTTCGCATAAAAAGATCCTCACTTGCCGTTGTATTGCATAACATTTATTGTTCGTTCCGCTGTGGTTGCAAAACCATAAAAGAGGTACAATGTCTAAAAAAGAACGTAGCCGTCACCTCATCCTAACCTTCTCCTCAAGGAGAAGGAACTAAACAAAAGTAATGTCGGTTTGGCATACTTTGCCTATTAAATAAAGACCTTGCGACCCTGAAACAAGTTCAGGGCGACATGTTTTATAGAACAATGGGGAACTACCCACTCAAAAAATTTGCATTAAAAAATCGGGATGACAAGATTCGAACTTGCGACCCCTGCGACCCGAACACAGTGCGCTACCAAACTGCGCTACATCCCGATTTTTGGTCGATAACCAATTATGATTACCTCGGATATTCTTAGATTATCACCTACATTTAATGAAATCAAGTCTTATCTTTTAAATTATAACTTTATGATATTATAAATGTAATAAATGAAGGTGGAAGATGCAAAAAATTTCTGTTATTTTGACAGTCTTTAATACGGCTCAATACTTAAAAGATTGTTTAGACAGTCTTATAAAACAGTCTTACTCAAACATAGAAATTATTTGTATAAATGATGGTTCAACCGATAATTCCCTTGATATTTTATATGAATATGCCCAAAAAGATAACCGAATTAAAGTCTATTCACAAGAAAATCAAGGTATTGCTTCAAGCAGGAATACGGGACTAAATTTGGCAGAGGGCGATTATATTACGTTTGTGGATTCAGACGACATAATTTCCGAAAATGCACTGGAAACAGCAATAAACACAGCAAATTTAAATAACAGTAATATGGTTATAAATTACAATTTTTTAAATAAGAGTATTCAGGATTTCTCTTGGGTTGCAACATGGCAAATGTTTATAAAAAAATCTTTTTTGGAAGAACACGAGGATTTAATATTTAATTCTGATTTGAAGAAAGGCAGCGATGCCGTTTTCTCACATAAAATTCTTGCTCTGACAAATAGAATATCAAAAAATTTCGGAAAATCTTACTATCTGTACAGACAACATCAAATGCAGATTACAAATACCTTTGATAAAAATACCGAAAATCTTCTTCTCAATTTAAAATTAAGATTAGATGATATTATAAATTTCTACAAAAAATATGATTTATTTGAAAAGCATAACTACTTGCTAATGAACTTTATTATGGAACAAATTTTTGGACACTACGTAGTATCAAAATGGAACAATTCACAAAAGGATGAACTTTTTAATTTGATACATAACATAATAAGAGATTATAATCTTAAATCAAATTTTAACTTTAAAGACAGAAAAGCTATTTTCTTCCTTATTTTTTTAAATTGCAAAACCTCAAAAGAATTTGAATTTACTCTATTTTTTGTAAAAATGTTCTATAAATTACAATGTTTAATTAAAAAAATTGTGTTCAAAGATTTTATAAAATGCTAAACAATTACGATTGAAGAAACAATAAAACAGGTAGTTCATTGAATTTTGCGTGCAACATTTTATTTAGTAAAACTATATCTTAACACTGAAAGTTGTAATTGGTTGACCTTCACGTGCAAATTGACCCAAAGAATAAATTTGTGCTTGGTACATCCTTATTTCTTCCGCAACTTCTCCCGAAAATACTTTATTATTTTTGTCAAGATAATCCATAATCGGATTTATTGAAATATTTCCAACTTCTTTTTGTACAACTTTTTGTACTTCACTTAATGTTTTCTTCGGCAGTTGTATATTAAATTCAAACGGATTATTTGATATAAAGTTATTATTTTCCATTATTTCCTCTTCTGTCTATAGGTTATTAATCGGAAGATTTTAAATAAACTTTAATGATTTTGTATTTTTTGTAAAGAAAATTAGCATTTTTATTACGAAAAATATATTATTTTGATAAAATTTAAAATTGTATTCCTTTATGTAAAATTTTTGCAATACAGGTAGCAAAAAAAATTATGCGTACTTGTTAAGGCATGTGGGAAAGAAGTAAAAGCATGATAGAACGAATAAATACACAAGGTCAAATAAACAGGCAGCCAAATAATAAAAAGAGTTTCAAGGGTGCCGAAACAGCGGTGTTGTCAGGATTAAGAGGATTAAGTAATTCACCTGCACTTGGTGCTTGTGCTGTTGATTTATGTTCTATGGTAATACCAAGAACTGTTGTTGAAACAAAAAACAGAGGCAAAGAGTCCGGGTTTGAAACATTTTTTAGAGAAGTTTCAAGCTGCGTTATACATGCTTGTGTAGGTTTAATAGGTTTAGGTGCTTCAACCGCACTTTCTAAAAAGTTTAACGAACACTACGGTGTTAAAGCTCAAAGCATATTTGCCAGCGGGGAAACGATGAACAACCTTGCCACAAGGTGGAATAACATTGGAGATTCATTAAATGGTACTTATGACAGAGTAAGTAAAAATGAACTTCTGAAAAAACAAACTCAAAAGTATTTTGAAGATTTCCTCGGAAATATTAAAGGGTTAAACGGTACAAAGTGGAGAGGAATTTCGGCAGGAGCAAAAAACGAAATTGCCGATAATATGCTTAATTTAGTTGAAATAAACTCTCAAATTCCAAATTTAACCGGCATAGAAAAAGATAGAGCCATCCAAAAAATAAAAGATTTAAAACAAGTAGTTACAACTAAAATTATAAAAGATACAGGTGCACAGGCTTCATTTAAACTTGCTGATGTGGCTGTAAACGCAGGACAAAACGGAAGCGAAGCCGCTGCAACTGTTGCAAAAGGTGTATCTTCAAGTCTTTCTGAATTGGTTGATAATGCTATAGGACTTGGCAACTCATTCAGAAAAGTTGGCGACATAAGTATAACTGATGTTAATAACAAAAAAACAGTCAAAGTTTTAAGTGATAAAATTAATAATTTTGTTAAAGACCTAAGCAAAAACAAAACAAAAGCAACTCTTATCGGGCTTGGAATTTGTGCTGTTTTATGTATGGGAGTACAACCTCTAAACAGATACTTAACAAAGAAAAGAACAGGAAAAGACGGGTTTGTTGGTGTAGATAATAACAACAACGCTCAAGATACTAAGAAATCAAATGCATATAAACCATTGAAATTGCTTTCAGGTATCGCATTCCCTCTTGCTGCAATCAGATCAATGGGTAAACCTGCTGATTTAATTACAAATGTTCAATTTAACAGCAAAGTACCGACTATAAACCAATTTAAGTTCTTATACGGTCTTACAATAGGTTCAAGATTATTATCTTCAAGAGACGGTAATGAATTAAGAGAATCTTTAATCAAAGATACTTTAGGCTTCACAAACTGGTTGATACTTGGCGGTATGGTTTCAAAACTTACAGCCAGAGCTATCGGCGGTAAAGATTTAATCAACAACCCTCTTGCTCAAGAAGGTAAAAAAGGATTGAAATACGGTCTTAAATGGCTTGCCAAAGCGTCTGTTAAAACTTTTGATGAAGTATTAGTTCCAAACACTTCAAGCGTTGTGTATAGAGATAAAGCAAAAACATTTGCGGAAATGCTTAAAACAGCAGCACCTGATGTAAAATCAAAGATTGCAAAAGTTGCATTCTCACAAGTTGCAGGTTACTTGTACTCTGGTATTGTTTTAGGTGTAGGGATTTCAAAACTTAATATCTTTATTACAAAGAAACTTAATGCTAAAAAAACACAACAAAATAATCAAAATGCAAATACTCAATCTCAAATAACAATTCCATCTCCAACAGATAACTACAAAGGCAACCTCTTAAATAAATACAGAGGTAACCTTTTAGAT
>CAVEOW010000186.1:0-3825 GCA_963617295.1 bacterium
ATAATGATTTCCCCAAAATTTCAAGTGTAATAACATAAGCCCCCTGTTTTATTGCTTGCAAAATTCTATCAGCTTCAAGCTCCTTATATTTTTCACTTAAACTTTCATCATTAATTTGTTCCGCTTGAATTTCGGTTACGGAAAAAGAACAAAAAGGAGAAAGCCTTTTTTCATACTCTTTTATTGCATCTTTTAAATATTGTTCTTTTATTTTGCCGACTGCTATTATTTTTATATTCATAATAAGTATTATACAAAATTTGATTGAGTAAAGTAAATATTTTTTTAGATTGGTTTAAAAGATGAACGGTTTAAGTTACAATCTATATGTTGTGAAAAGACAATAAGTGAGAAATCGGAGAGAATTATGTATAACGTAGCAATTGTTGGTGGTGGTCCTGCGGGAATTTTTGCGGCATTAGAAATTACTAAATTAAAGCCGGATTGGAAAGTAGTTCTTGTTGAAAAAGGTGTTCAAATTGAAAAAAGAAAATGCCTTTTAAGAGAGGGATATTCAAAATGTCCTACTTGCAAAAAATGCGGGTTGCTTTGCGGCTGGGGCGGTGCAGGTGCATTCTCTGACGGTAAATTAACGCTGACTCCTGATGTCGGCGGTCACTTACTTGATTACATGCCAAGAAAAAATGTTGAAGAATTAGTTAAATATGCTGATGACACATACCTTAGATTTGGTGCAACCGATGAAGTTTTCGGTACGGATAAAGAAGTTTTTGCAGATATCGAAAGAGCTGCCACTTTAGCTGAATTAAAACTTGTTCACTCACCTGTTCGTCACTTGGGAACTGAAAGAAGTTTAAATGTTCTTAAAAACATGCAAGACTATTTAAGCGAAAGAATTACAATTCTCTATGATACAATTGCAGACCAGTTAATAGTAGAAAATGGTGCCGTAAAAGGTATTATTACTCAAGATAATAAGAAAATAGAAGCTGATAATATAATTATTGCTCCGGGGAGAGAAGGTGCGGATTGGCTTACGCACGAATTTGCAAAAAACAAAATCGGAATGGTAAATAATGCGGTTGATGTCGGTGTTCGTGTTGAATTGCCTGCTCCGGTATTTGAACCGATAACAGAAAAATTATATGAATCAAAACTTATATATCACTCTCAAACATTTGGTGATGAAGTAAGAACATTCTGTATGAATCCTTACGGTGAAGTAGTTACCGAAAATTACTCGGGTATTGCAACGGTTAACGGTCACAGCTACGCAAACTACAGAACTGCAAACACAAACTTTGCACTTTTGGTTTCCGAAAAATTTACCGAACCGTTTAAAGAACCTATAGCATACGGACAACACGTTGCAAGACTTGCAAATATGTTAGCAGGCGGAGTTCTTGTTCAACGTTTCGGCGACCTGCTTGACGGAAGACGTTCTACTCCTGAAAGAATTAAAAGCAGCATAATCACTCCGACGCTTGCTTGTGCAACTCCGGGGGATTTAAGTTTGGTTCTTCCATACAGACAAATGACGGCAATTATAGAAATGTTATATGCTCTTGACAAAATTGCCCCCGGAACAGCTTCTCGTTATACTTTATTGTATGGTGTTGAAGTTAAATTCTACTCGGGAAGAGTAAAATTAACTAATGACCTTGAAACAGAAGGAGTAAAGAACTTATTTGCAATCGGAGATGGTGCCGGTGTTACAAGAGGATTAATCCAAGCCTCTGCATCAGGCGTACACGCTGCAAGAGTAATTTGTTCAAGATAATTTGAAAGGGGATTTATGGCAAGAACTTTTCTATATGATGAGCATGTTAAATTAAATGCAAAAATGGTTGATTTTGCAGGTTGGGACATGCCCGTACAATATACAGGTATTATTGAAGAACACAACAATGTAAGAAAAAATGCAGGTTTGTTTGATGTTTCTCACATGGGCGAAATATTTGTTTCAGGCAAAGATTCGGTAAATTATTTGCAAACACTTGTTCCTCAAGATATATCAAAAATCATTGATAAAAAAGCAAAATATTGCCAATTTACAACAGAAAAAGGCGGTATTGTTGACGATTTATTTGTTTACAAGTTAAAAGATAACAGTTACTTATTAATCGTTAATGCTTCAAGATTGGCTGATGATTACAATTGGATGGTGCAACACAAGGATAACTTTGAAGTTGAAGTTGAAAATAAATCGGATATTTATTCAATGCTTGCTCTTCAAGGTCCTAAAGCAACAGATATTATTGCAAAAATCGGATTAAGCAAAGATAAACAACCTAAAACAATGTTTATTTCGGAAGAAAAATTGCTGGGAGAAGATGTTTTCATTTCAAGGACAGGCTACACAGGGGAAGACGGGTTTGAAATAATAATTAAAAACGAAAAAGTCGCAATGCTTTGGAATAAGTTACTTGAAGTCGGTAAAGAATTCGGAATTATGCCAATTGGCTTAGGGGCAAGAGATACTTTAAGGTTGGAATCCGCTATGAGCTTATACGGGCATGAACTTACGGAAGAAACCTCTCCTGTAGAAGCAGGTTTAAGCTGGTCGCTTGATAAAGATAAAAAAGAAAATTATATCGGCAAAGATATTATTCAAAAACAACTTGAAAACGGCACGGAGAAAAAACTTATTGCTTTCAAAATGGTAGATAGAGCAATCGCAAGAAACGGCTATACTATTTATTTCAACAATGAAGAAATCGGATATGTTACAAGCGGCTGCGTTGCTCCAAGTATAAATGCAAACATAGGTTTAGGCTATATTAAAACAAAATATGGTTTAAAAATCGGTGATAATATACAAATTATGGTAAGAAACAAGTTGTATAATGCACAAATATCAAGTAAAAAATTTATAGAAAAACACAATAAAGGTAATTAAAGGAGAAAACAAATGGTCGGAAGTGAAACTATTTTATGCAGTAAATCACACGAATATGTATATGAAAAAGACGGAAGCTATTACATCGGGTTAACAGATTATGCTATTGAGCAATTAGGCGACATTGTTTTTGTTGAGTTGCCTGAAATTGGTGCAAGCTACGCTAAAGGTGAAATTTTTGGTACGGTTGAATCCGTAAAAGCAGCTTCTGAAATTTACATGCCTGTTAGCGGAAAAGTTGTTGAAATAAATGAACAATTAATTGAAAAACCTGAATTGTTAAATGAACAACCGTTCCAAGATATGTGGTTAATAAAAGTTGATTGTGAATTCTTTGATGTTGATAGCCAAGATTTAGTAAAATACGATAAATATATAGAAGAAGTGAAATAATGAATAATTTTAAAGCTAATCCTGATAATGTAATTGAAGAAATGCTTCAATCTATAGGCGAAAAAAATCTTGATGATTTATATTCAATGATTGATAAAAGAGCCTTAATGCCGTCATTGGATTTACCTGAAGCATTAAGTGAACTTGAAACCCAGAAAAAAGTTAAAACAATCGCAAATGAGGATAAAATTGATTACGATTGTTTCTTGGGGGCAGGTGCGTATAAAAGATTTATTCCGGCTGCAGTTTCTCAAATTGCTTCAAGATTTGAATTCAACACTGCATATACGCCTTATCAACCTGAAATTTCGCAAGGTACATTGCAAGTTATTTATGAATTTCAATCAATGATTTGTGATTTAACAGGCATGGAAGTATGTAACGCTTCCGTTTATGATGCAGGAAATGCTTGTGCAGAAGCAATGCTGATGGCAGCAAGAATAAGCGGAAAACACAAAATCCTTGTAAGTGAATGTATAAATCCTCAATATATGGAAGTTATTAAGACTTATGCTCATGCAGGTAATATTGAAGTTGAAGTTATCGGAGCAAAGGATTTCAGAACAGACATA
>CAVEOW010000187.1:0-3796 GCA_963617295.1 bacterium
TATTTTTACTATACTTGAGGTGTTAGTGTTGCGATTACTTCTTGAACGCACTAATCCAATAATTCACAAAAAATGAAAAAATTTGTGTTTATTGCTTTAAAAACAATTTTTTGTTTATTGTATAATTCAAAACAAGGAGTAAACATGTTTGATATAGGAATTATAGGTGCAGGTCCTGCTGGATATTCTGCAGCAATCAGAGCAAGCCAATTAGGCTTAAAAGTAGTTTTATTTGAAAAAGAATTTGTAGGCGGAACTTGCCTTAACAGAGGATGTATTCCTACAAAAACAATACTGCATTCCGTTAATGTATATTCGCAGATGAAAAATGCAAATAAATTAGGTGTTTTGGCTGACAATGTTTCTTTTGACTTTGCGAAAATCCAAGAAAGACAAAAATCTGTAAGTGAAAAAATACGCAAAAATCTTTTTAATTTAATAAAAAGTTATGGTGTTGAAATAGTTGAAAGCGTTGCTTCTATTGAAGATGAACATCATATAGTTGCAAATAATAATTCGTATGAAGTTAAAAATATAATTATTGCAACAGGTTCAAAGCCAAATAATATAAAGTTTAACGGAAATTATGAAAGTGATTTTGTTAAAAATTCCGATGATATTTTGAACTTAACAGAATTACCAAAAAGCGTTTTGATAGTTGGTTCAGGTGCCATTGGTGTAGAGTGGACAAGAATATTTTCTGCATTGGGAGTAAAAGTTATAGTTGTTGATATGGCAGAAAAACTTATTCCGCCTGCTGATACAGATGTATCTGACAGAGTTGCAAGGTTGTTTAAAAGAAATCGAATTGAGTTTTACACTTCAACAACAATATCTTCAATAGAAAATAAAACCGTAAAACTCTCTAATGATAAAACTTTTGAGGTTGATTTTGTAATGCTCGGAGCAGGCAGACTCCCTGTCCTTGATTTTGGAAAAATATCTTCATCTTTAAAAATAGAAAAATATATAGTTTCAGATGAAAATTTTAAGACAAATTATGAAAATATTTATGCTATAGGAGATATAAACGGTACTTCTATGCTTGCACATAGTACGGTTAAACAAGCTGAAGAAGTTATTGATTACATATTAGAACATAAAAATTGTTCTTTTGACAAAAATCTTGTACCGTCTGTTATATACGGGACTCCTGAAATAGCCTGGATAGGCAAGACGGAATTTGAACTTCAAAAAGATAATATCGAATATAAGAAATCTGTTTTTCCTGTGAGTGCTTTAGGAAAAGCATACGCAGAAGATAAAATAGAAGGGTTTATCAAAATTCTTGCAACTGATACTCAAATATTAGGGGCTCACATAATATCAGAAGAAGCGAGTGCTTTAATTCAACAAATAGCAATTGCAATGAATAATAATATATTGCCTAAAGATATGCTTAAAGTTATATATGCCCATCCGACATACTCGGAAGGAATTTCAGAAGCAATTGCAGGGCTTTATAAATTAGCTTTAAATTTACCGAAACAATAACAGAAAAGAGAAAAATATGAGTAACGTAAGGACAAAAACAAAAATAGTCGCAACACTAGGTCCATCCAGCAGTGATTACGACACAATTAAAAAATTAATAGAAGCCGGCGTTTCTATGTTTAGAATTAATACTTCGCACGGAAGTAAAGAAGAACACGCCGAAAAAATTAAAATAATAAGACAATTAACCTCGGAAATGGGCTTATATATTCCGATTATGATTGATTTACAAGGTCCTAAAATCAGAGTAGGAGAACTTTCTAAACCTATTGAAATTAAAAAAGGGGAAACAATAATTCTCCAACACATGCAAAAAGAGCAAGACGGAATTATTCCTGTTGACTATTCAGGTATTGCAAATGACGTAAAAGCAGGCGAGAGAATTCTTCTTGATGACGGAAAAGTAGGGCTTAGAGTTGTTAAAATTTCAGACAAAAAAGTTTATGCAACAGTAGAACACGGAAGTTTAATTAAAGCAAGAAAAGGCATTAATATTCCTTGTGCACAAGCAAGTCTTGATTCTGTAACCAAAAGAGATAAGGAATATATTAAATTTGCTCTTGAACAAGAAACTGATTACCTTGCACTTTCTTTTGTCAGAAAAGCAGAAGATGTTCAATGTGCAAGATATTATATGAAAGCATACGGAGATATAGAAATTCCGTTGATTGCAAAAATTGAAAAGCCTCAAGCGGTTGATAATCTTGAAGAAATCTTAAAAGTTGCAGATGGAATTATGGTTGCAAGAGGTGATTTGGGAATAGAAATGTCCCCCCAAGAAGTGCCGATTGCTCAAAAAAGAATTATTAAATTAACTAATATTCACAAGAAACCCTGCATTGTCGCAACTCAAATGCTTGAGTCTATGATGGAAGAACCAATTCCGACAAGAGCAGAAGCCAGCGACGTAGCGAATGCAATATATGACGGAACTGATGCCATTATGCTGTCGGGTGAAACTGCAGCAGGTGAATACCCTGTTGAAGCGGTTAAAATGATGACATTGATTTCTCAAGCTGTTGAAAATAGCCAATTTTTGCACACAGACTACGATGTTGATTTGATATCTGAACTAAATTCTGTTTCGCAAGCAATCTCAGGCAGTTCTGTAAATATAGCAAAAAAATTAGGGGCAAAAGGTATTTTGATATTTACGGAAAAAGGATATACTCCGCCGATTATATCAAAATTAAAACCGTCAGTACCGATTATTGTTGTTACTAACTGTGAAAAAACAGCAAGGAAATTAAATCTGTATTGGGGAATTTTCTCTTATGTTGCAAAAGAATGTACAGGGGTTTTGGATGAAGCATTATTTAACAGAATAGATGAATTACTTATGCAACGTGTACAATTTAAAAAAGGTGATGACATTGTTATTGTAAACTCAGTTCCTAAAATAATGTCCGGAACAATAAATACAATAAGAGTTCACAAAATAGGCGAAACGCAATAATTATTATTTCATAAAAAAGAAACTGCAACCTATGTTGCAGTTTTCTTTTTACCTAATACAAAATCATTATCTCTAAGTTTTTCAAAGTCCGGATTTCTTAGTTCGTTTATTGAGTATATACCACCATTATCTTTATAGTCTTCATCAGCCGTTTTCTTATCAGTAAAAATAATACCATGTGAACAATTTAGTCCAAAATGTGAGTAAAATTCACAAAACGGAACTACCTTTATTACTATATTCTCCATATCATCTGAAAGTTTTGGATTCTTTCTCACTAATTCATCTGTTCTGATAAATGAATTATAAAAATATGTTGAACTATTTATTACTTCTTTGTCAAGTATTGCAGGTCTGTTTTGAAAATCTGCCAATCTTATCGCTTTTTCAAATTTATAAAATGATATTCTTTTATAAAATAAATCATTAAGTATATAGTGTTTGTAATTTTTTATATCATATAACCCCATTATAATAGATAAACAAATGATAATAATTGAGGTGAAGTATTCCCTTATTAAGTTAAATCTCAAGATTAAATTTAATAATATGAAATTAAATATCCATAGTAGAGATGAAAGAAGTGCACTTAAATCCTGATGAGCAACCCAAAAATTCCGCTCTTCATCAGCTCCTAAAAAAGTTTGTCCGAGGACTATTAATGAAACAAAAAAGAAAAGAATCCCAACCAAAAAGCAATATATTGTTGAAGTATATTCTTTTACAATTATTTTATCGGGAAGTTTCATAAGCAATACAAATGATTGTAATATTATCAGTAAAAATTCAATTATATGATTTATAAAGACATACTTTACATAATCTATAGAAAAATCCTTTAAGTTA
>CAVEOW010000188.1:0-3792 GCA_963617295.1 bacterium
AGTCGGCACAATCTCTATTTTCAAGTTGAAAATTAATTGTTTTCATCGCCTCTTCCCTTTTTTCATCAGGGTAGCCGATAATAGCATATAAATATGTCCATATTCCGCTTTTGGATATGTTTTTAAGAATTTCTTTTCTGCCGTGAAAATCTATTCCCTTATTTAACTTTTTATAGACTCTTTCACACGCTGATTCAAAGCCGATTTCCATAACTCTTAACCCAGAGAGGTAAAGTTTATTGCACAATTTTTCACTGTAATCTTTTTCCAGCCTTGAGCAAATATAATATTTTATATCTAAATTTCTTTTTATAATTTCATCTGCTAACCCTGATAAAAATTCGATTTTTAGTGCTTCGTCAATGAACTCAAAATTATTAATTCCATAATCTTTATTTAACATTTCAATTTCATCAACAACGTTTTTTACATTTTTCTGCGTAAATTTGTTTTTAGGGTAATGTAAGCCGCAGAATAAACATTTTCCCCAATAACAACCTTTTGTTGCTTGGATAGGAAATATGATTTCGGGAGTAAAATATTTTTTCAAATCTAAACCGTTTAAAGAAACATGTTTTGAATTATTAATTTCATATTCGTAATCGGTTTTATTATATACAATTTGTCCTGTAGGAGATTTGTACATTAAGCCTTTAACATTTTTGAACGAGTCCTTATTTTCTAAACATCTTGCAAGTTTTACAATTGACTCTTCGCCACACCCACACAACACAAAATCAAATAATGTATCAAAAGCATCTTTTTCACGTTTTATTTCGTTATCCAATCTGTTTACAATGTTTCCCCCGATAACAATTTTTGCCGTTGTATGCTCTTTCAACATCTTACACAACGTAAGAGCAGGAACTATTTGAGGTAAGTTCGGGAAAGAAACGCATATCATATCATAATCATTTAAATTATGTTCTTTGATTTTTTCTAAATAGAAATCAACAAATATGTTATTTCCCGTGTCATCAACCTGATATTTTATTTCCTTATAATTCAAGCTAAATATATCATTTGTATATTTTTCAAAATGACATTTTGCCGGCAAATAAGGTAATGATGCAATAGATAATGCATCATTAATTATTCTCATTTGTTTTTCTCTCTCTTCAATATTATAAAAAGCATTCATATCGTGATATAAAGACATTGCAGAGGGAATATTTTGTATTGTCTTTATGACATTATCTTCCGTCGGAAAGCTTGAATTATATGAGTATTTTCTTAATATTTGAATTTGTTGTTCAAATGGTAATTGTTTAAAATCCTTAATATTCAAATTACAATTTACAACAACATTTTCAAGGTCATTATATCTTTTAATTGCTTTTTTATATGAATTTTCAAGATATTCAGGAGTTAATATATGATGAAAAAATTCTACAGATAAATCTAAATTTACAGCATTATACCCGTTTGCTACAAGTTGCCCCGTTAACAATGGTATTGACAGATACGGGCTTATAGGTGGTGCTATAGGCGGAAATATAAGTAATATTTTCAACTTTATACCTCTTTTAGATGCCTCAATAATGTTTTTATTGTCGAAGCGGAAAATTCTGCCATTTCCGTTTCAAAGACTTCAAGTGATTTTGTAGCACTACCGTCAGCTAAATCAGAAAGAGCCCTGATTATAATGCAAGGAACTTTGTTTGCATTAGCAACTTGAGCAATTGCACATCCTTCCATTTCAACAGCCATCGCATTAAAGGTTTCTCTTATTTCGTTTTTTTTGTTTTTGTCTGAAACAAAAGTATCACCCGTTGCAATAACCCCCTCATGAACATTTGTATTTGAATGAGATTCTGATACTGCAGTTTTGAATGTTTTTATTAAATAATCATCGGAAAAATACTTGGTAGGTTTATCTTTATCAACGCCTGTACACATATAGCCTTTTGCATAGCCTAATGCAGATGTATCAAAATCATATTGAACAAGTTCTTTCCCGATTACGATATCTCCAACCGATAAACCGTTTCCGATTCCGCCTGCAACACCTGTATTGATAATGTATTGAGGATTAAATTTATCAATTATGTATTGAGTATTTAAAGCCGCATTAACCTTTCCGACTCCGCTTTGGGCAATAATAACATCTTTATCTTCAATTTTACCTGTTGTAATTTTTAATTTTCCATGTTCAACGGTAACAGGATTTATGAGCAATTCTCTTAACTTGTTGACTTCACAATCCATTGCCCCGATTATTGCCGTTCTATTGCTCATATACCATTTTCTCCTCTGTCCAATCTTTTAATACTTCCGCCATATCTTTTGCAATTTCTTTTGCTCCCGATAAGTCGTGTTCTAAATAATTTCCGCATTCAATTCTGTTTGTACCCGGGATTTGACCCTCGAATTTTTTTATAAATTCAAATGTATCCTGCATTAATTTTATAGCTTCTTTATGTGAAATTTTATCTCTGACAATGAAATAAAAACCTGTTCTGCAGCCCATTGGTCCGACGTATATAATTCCGTCAGAATAGTTTGTATTTCTTACAAAAGTAGCAAATAAATGTTCAAAGGTGTGCATTGCAGCATTTTGAAGATAATCTCCGCCGTTTGGTTTCTTCATTCTAACGTCATAAGTTACAATATCTCCATCTATCCTTGAGATGTACATTCCTTTTTGTAATTTATCGTGGTTAACCGTAAAACTGGCTATTTTTTTCATTTTTCCCTCATTAAAATTCATATAAACTTGTAGAAAGGTATTTTTCGCCCGAATCTACAAATACTACAACAATATTTTTGCCTTGATTTTCTGGTCTTTTGGCAACTTCAAGTGCTGCTGAAAGTGCCGCTCCCGATGAAATACCGATTAAAAGACCTTCTTTTTGAGCAACCTCTCTTGCACATTTATATGCGTCATCTTCTTTCACATCAATTACTTCGTCATAAATTTTCGTATTTAATGTATTGGGAATAAAGTTTGCTCCGATTCCCTGTAATCCGTGAGAACCGGCTGTTCCTTTTGATAAAAGAGGTGAGTTATAAGGTTCTACCGCTACAACTTTTATATCAGGATTTTTTGATTTTAAGTACTCGCCTGCACCCGAAATTGTTCCGCCTGTACCGATACCTGCCACAAAAATATCTGTATTTCCGTCTGTATCATTCCAAATTTCAACACCTGTTGTTTTTTTATGTGCCATCGGATTAGCAGGATTTTCAAATTGCGACGGGATAAAACTGTTTGGAGTGGAAGAAGCTAATTCTTTTGCTTTTTCAACAGCACCTTGCATTCCTTTTTTTGCCTCTGTTAAAACAATTTCTGCTCCGTAGGCTTTTAATAATTTTCTTCTTTCAATGCTCATTGATTCAGGCATTGTAAATATTACTTTATAACCTTTTGCCGCACATACGGAAGCTAATCCTATACCTGTATTTCCGCTTGTAGGCTCAATAATTACGGAATTTTTATTAATTAAACTGTCTTTTTCCGCTTGTTCAATCATTGCTTTTGCAATTCTGTCTTTTGCACTTCCTGCGTGGTTATACATTTCCAATTTTGCAAATAATTTTGATTTTAAATTATATAACTTTTCAATTTTATTCAACTCTAATAACGGAGTATTTCCTGTTAATTCAACTATATTAGAATATATTTTCATATTTATTAATCTCCTTATCTCTTTATTATTTTACAATAAATTTTGAATATTTATGCAAAAAATATTTTTACGAGGTTTATGTGAGTATGAGAATTTTATCTGTAAATAACAATTTTTCTTTTGGAAGAAATAAATATATAAAAAAAGGCGACGATATACAACG
>CAVEOW010000189.1:0-2259 GCA_963617295.1 bacterium
CACCCAAACAAAAACTTCAATATTTTAGTGTTGCGATTGCTTCTTGAACTCACCTTTAGCTTTATTGTGAAGAATTGTAAAGTTAATTTCAATTAATAAGTCAATTATTTAATAAGTATATACTTTATATATATGTATATAACGTGAGGATTTAGATATGGAACTTGGAAGAGTTAAGAAAAGACAGGACGATCAGGGACAAACTCAATCATCCTCCAATAATTCAAGCAGAACGAATAACTCGTCAGGCAACAATAAAACTAACGGAACTTCATCAAGGAGTGCCGTAAGAAACAGCATTTTTTACCAAGATGACAGGAATATGTCTGTATCACAAGCTTTCTCAACTTTAACAAGGAATAGTTTATTTTCAAAAGATGGCGTCGGGTCTTACCGTGACAGGATGGAAAAAGCCGTTACTAATCTACAAAAGAATGAATCATGGACTGTATCAATGGACACTGACGGTGACGGAGAATACGAAGATGTAAAACTTCTTGATGCAATTGCAAGTTCATTTGATAGTGAATTAGACTTATATATTCAAGACAAAGTTGAACAAATTATGAGGAAGTACGGGTCTTGTTCAAAACAATATTTATCTCAAAAAGCATTAGACGAACTAAAAAGTTACGGAATTGTTGTTGAGTCAGTTGGCGGAAGCGATAAAAACTGTAACAGAGTATATTCTTTCTCACTGGTTGATTCTGACGGCAATGTCTTAACAGATGCTAACGGTAAAAAAGGAAGTATTATATTTGGTGATTGTTTAATTCCCGATGGTTACGCACAAGGGGCAGAAGTTCAATTGGCAAGCATTCTTGACTGTATGGGCTATGATTGTATAACCAAAGCCGACTTTATCGGTAGAGAAGAGGAATATCAAGAAGTATTATTACAAATCCAAGAAAATATAAATGACGGTTTATATGAAGGACAAGGAAACACAAGCGATATTTACGGAAACATAAAAGATATTTTGAAATCTGTTAAAGATTTATGGGGCGGAAATGGTGCCGTTCCCGGCGGCTCACCTGATGCAGGCGGCAATGGCGGACAAGAAGTTGTTGATGAGCAAACAGAAAAAACAAAACAAACAAGTGAATACATAAAGAAATTAAACAAAGAAATTGCAAAGTATAAAGATGAACACGGAGAAGAACCGACCGGTGCAGCATTGAGGATGATTGAAAGTTCTGTTCAACGTGAACTTGGATTAAGTAATGCAGAAGTTTTAGAACTCAAATAATAAAAGTAAATTCTCACTGATATACAAGAAACAGAAACCTCAAAACGTTTCTGTTTTTGTATATCGGCAATTTGTTATATTCCTAAAAGAAAAATTATATGTTAAAATCCAAGAGAGGTAACAAATTATGAACGTATTATTATTATTTCCGCCGCAGTGGATGCCGGTCAGCCCGCATTTTGCTATTCCTACATTGCTTGGTCAATTTGCAGGAACTGACTATAATGCTTCGGCAATGGATTTAAACATAGATTTTTACAACAAAATTCTAACAAGAGAGTATGTACAAAATGCTTTAAATGAAGCAAAAACAATGCTCCCTAAGTTAAAAGAAGAAATTGCAATGCATTTGGAAAGGAATAAAGGTTTTAACGAATATCCGTTTGAGCTCCAAAATAAAATTGCAAAAGCCTCAATTATTAATGATTTTTTAAATAAGTATAAAAATGACTTAGCAAGAACTGCTATATTAATAGAAAAAGCGGTTGAAGTAGTAAAATCAAAAGAGCATTTTTATAATCCGAAATTATATTTATCCTCAATGAACACAATTAACTTAGCATTACAAATATGTTCATTACCGTTTTCTCCTACTAAATTAGAATTTTCATTTTATTCAAATCCTTTATTAACATTGGATTACGATAAAATTAAATACTATGTTTTTGATGAAACAACCAATATCTTTAAGCCTTATTTTGAAAAAATATTACCGGATATTATTGCCAAAAATCCTGACTATATAGGAATATCAATAAATTCATCAAGCCAAATTGTTGCAGGATTAACGCTTGCAAACATGTTAAAAACAAGAACAAAAGCTCATATTGATATAGGCGGTAATCACTTTGGAAGAGTTACGGACACATTGGAAAAACATCCTGAATTTTTTGAACTTTTCTGTGATTCACTAATTGCAGAAGAAGGAGAATTACCCGTAATTCAACTTGCAAATCATATTGCAGGAAAAATTCCTATAGAAGAAGTTCCTAACTTATATTACCTAAAAG
>CAVEOW010000189.1:2269-3788 GCA_963617295.1 bacterium
AAAAGTTGTTTCAAACCCGAAAATTGAACCTCTAAAACTTAATGAATTATACCCGCCAAGTTTAGAGGGATATGATTTAACGGCTTATTTCACACCTGAAATTATTATGCCGTTCCCGACATCGGCAGGTTGCTATTGGCGTAAATGCAGTTTTTGCGACCACGACTTCGGAAGATTTTACAATACAAAAAAACTTGATAAATTAGTAGATGAAATTAAGTATTTAAAATATAAGTACAATATTTCCAAGTTTGAGTTCATTGATGAAGCAATCAGTCCTATGTATATGGAAGCAATGTCTAAAAGATTTATTGAAGAAAAATTAGATATTGATTTCTTCTGTGATGCAAGAATTGAAAGTGAATTTACAAAAGAAATTCTTGAAACAGCAAGGAAAGCAGGTTTAAGAATGATTCTTTGGGGTTTTGAATCAGGCTCTAAAAGAATTATGGAGTTAATCAACAAAGGGATTGATGTTGATAACAGATTAAATGTACTTCGTGCCGCACACGAAGCAGGCATATACAATTTTGCATTCATTTTCTTCGGGTTTCCTGCTGAAACTCAAGATGAAGCAAGAGAAACAATTAAAGTTATTTGTGAAAATACCGATATAATAAACTCATACGGGAAAAGTATATTCACAATGGGCAAACATACAAAATTAAGAGAAGCACCCGAAAAATACGGAGTAGTCGGTGAAACGAAACAAGAGTCAGAATTTTCACCAACTTTCATATATAACGCAATAGGTATGACTAAAGATCAATTAAAAGAAGTTGTAAATGAATGTACGGAGTGTGCACATAAGGCATACGGAAATTCACTGTCTTTCCACTTATTAAGTCGTGAAATTATTTTCCTTTATTTAACCAGATACGGGTTAAAAGAAGTTTGTAATTATAAATTTGAGGAGTAATCAGGCATGGACGAAAACGAACTTTATAAAAAGTTTTACAAAAACAAAGACGAAAAAGCAAAAGAAGCGTTTGATGAAATGTATGCCGAGAGAAAGAAACATAAAGATGCTTTGCGTGAAAGATTAAAAAAATACGCTCTTTCAGAAGCTGAACTTGATGACCTTTTTAAAATAATTACAAAGGCAGAAATTGAAATTGAAGAACTAAAAAGCCAACAAACATATAAAGAAACCTATTCAGCAGAAGAACTCAATAAGTTTGGTTTTAAAATTTTTGACATACAGCACAAGATGAGAAAAGATTTTGATGCAAAATTAAAGAAAATTGTTAATAAAAAAATTGAAGATGCAAAAAAGATAATAAACCAAAAGAATAAAATGAAACAAGATTTAATCTCGGAAGAACTTAATAAAATAGACTTTGAATCTTCTAAAATTGAAAATTCTCCGCTTTTAAATAATGATAATGATTTTGGACAAAATAATCCTTTTGAAAACTAATTAAAATTGTTAAAAAAGTTATTATATTCATCCGGTATTAGCAACTATTTACATTTATAATTTTTACGGAATTATAAATTATAGGAGGCAAATATGAAT
>CAVEOW010000190.1:0-3765 GCA_963617295.1 bacterium
GTCTTAGATAATGCTTCAATTCCTGACGCAACACCTTTTTTGACGTAATCTCCGAGGAAATATAAGCCTGCAAATGAAGCCAAATCTCTCACCGTTGTTTCTCTTAATTCGTTTTCATCCTCTGCTGCCAACATTCTGCTTGCAAAAGTTGATGAAGCAATCCAACGGCATTGGTCTAATGTGGGGAAAATACCTGAGAATTGAAACATGCCTAATGACGGCTTTTTCATCATTGATAATGCTGCAACCCCGTACATGCCTGTGGCAGCCAATGCCTTTTTAAACCTAAAAGTCTTTTTTTGTTTTTCGTCCATTTTTTGGGTAGTATCTTTTTTCCCAAAATCTTTATATATCGGAGCACCTTCCGCATTAAATTGTTTTCTTGTTATGGCTCTGTTTATTGTTTGAATACTTACGGCTATACCGATAACAATACCAAGTCCGATTAAACTTTTCTTATTAACAAACTTCTTTAACGAGTTGCCGTATTTGTTTATTGAGTCTGCAATTTTTGCATTAACTTCTTCCTTCGGCATTGTGCTTGCAGCTTCGCCAAGAGAAGATATTGTTGTGTTTTTAACGGTATTAAACTTAGTCCCTAAGTCAGTAATATCACGAAGAGTTTCCTCTAAGTTTGATTGAGGTGTACCGTTAAATTTTAATACACTTTCAGTCTTAGTCAAGTTTACAAGTTTTGATTGTGCTTGTTTTAAAAGATTTTTTCTGTCTTTACCCTTAGCGGAGATTGCATCGGTAATATTTGTAATTGCATCTTGATAAATCGGATTTGAAGCATTGTCAGCAAAGTTTTTCCATGTTTTCCCGTCTAAACCTGATAATGAACCGATTGCTTTTGAAACGTATTCTCTTGTAGTATCTGCAGTACCTGATTCTTGTGCTTGAGCAAACGCACCTTGAAGTTTGTTGATAGAATCACCATTCGCCCAAGAATTAACAACACCTGTGCCTTTAAGTTCTTTTGACTTAGGAAGAATTTCCGCAATCCCTTTTACTACAAGCCCCGGCATTAAGCAGTTAACAAACAATCCTGAAAATTCACGTCTGCATGTTTCAAGGGCAGCCGCCAAGCCTGTTTTTAAGTCAACCAATGTTCTCGGTATGTTTGTTGATACCGTATCAACAAAAGATACCTGTATCATTGCGTTTTTATCAAGAACTTTAAACCCTTTATCCAGCAAATTAAAAGCAGCATCAGACACTCCGCCTTTAAAGTTTTTATTTAAGTTTTCTCTCTTTGCATTTCTGTTTATCGGCGTATTTAGTGTGTTTATTCTGTTTAAATCTCGTCTTTGAATGTTGTTACTTACTTGCAATTTATTTACCTTCAATTCAAATACATGTCACTTGCAATAATATCAATTTAAAGTTTAAACACAAATTTCTTTGCGTTTTAATTCTCTTATTTAAGAAGATTGTCATTAAAAAAAATTACATTTTTGCAAAAAATTAATGCAATTTTTCTAAAATTAACATAAAAATCAAAAAAAATGCATTATTTTTGTGCAAAATGCAAAAAATCAACTTTTAAAAATCCAACTTTACAAAAGTTAATCTTTATTGGCAAAAAATAATTTATATTTGTTTTTATCAATATTATAGGGAAATTGGCAAATATGAGAATATCACCCGCAAATTTTTACATATATAACGGAGTAGTCGGACATTTAAATTCTTTTGGTCAGGGAAAAACTAAAAGTACGGTTCAGCTTGTCGAAAGACAACAGGTTAATCAACTTCCAAACACAACATACTATGTAATGCCGTCAACTGACGAAAGAATATATACAAGTGCAAGCAAAGAGCTTGTCGATGTTCCGTCTAACTTTAAGATTAATGCTTTTGACAATGTACCTTGTCCGGCATGCGGTAGAAAAATGCTTCCCAAAGAAAAATTTTTAGAATTTCAAGATAAAATTGACAATGCCAATTCTGATGAATACATAGGCATTCTTGGTGATTACAAAGATTACATGCACCCTGTTGAGTTAAGTGTTTTTGAAGAAATAAGTGATATTTCAGAGGCTACAGGGGAGAAAGACGTAAGAAAACTGCTGGAATCTTTAAGAGATACGAAACTGCCTGTTTTACAAAAAGTTCAGATGGACAAAGTAAAACAAATGACTTATCTTGCAAGAAGGTTACCTAAAGATGAGAGAAAAGTTTTACTTAAAAAAATTAACGGACTTCAAAAAATTATATACAAAAAGAACAGCGAAGCTCCATTCCGAAGAAAAATTTTAATAGACAGAATTAGTAAGATAAATATTAAAAATCAACATAAATACAATAAACTGCAACAAATAGTCAAAAGTTTCCCGACATCTTTTGATATGAACTCGGCATGGATAGTTAAGTATTCAGGCAAAAACAAAAAAGGTGAGGACTGGAATTCACATGATATTGCAATGAGAATGCTCTGCTATTCAGTCCCCAATACAGACCATATACTTGCGAGAGGGATAGAGTTAAATCATGATGACTTGTCTAACTATATGGCAATGCACATGTCATGCAACACGCAAAAATCGAGCAAACCGTTTCTGCAATGGTATTTTGAAAATAAAAACTTAAGAGCAAAAAGTTTAAAAAGCTACTTTGAAAAATCTCAAGAACTGATTTCATCGGGTCAAATTTCTGACCCCAGATATAAAAGCTATGTTGCAAATGCAACGCAATTAATCAAAGAAATATCAAAAGGTGTGGTTAATATAAAAATAGATGAAAAAGAAGAGCCTAAAGAATAATTTCAAGCAATCTATGCAATAATTTGATATTCTCTGTTAGGTTTTATCGGCTGGCTTGCAACTTTCTTCTTGTTCCTTGATGAAACCTTTTTATCAGGCGGATGATTAGGTGATGTTGCTGCAATTTCAGGATCTCTAAGCATATATATCTCTTCAACCCTGTTTCTTAAAATTTCGGGTGAACGCTTATATAAACTTGCAGCATAATCCATCTCTGGATCCTCAACTCCGTCAGAGTACTTAATCCAAAAATCAGTTGCGACCTCATAAGCGTCTTGTTCTTCATAAACAGATGTATATCCGTCTTTATCTTTAGCGTGAATACTTTCATGTGTTATATATGCTGCAATTACCTGCGGAGCAGCATAGACATAAGAATCCGAAACAGTTATTGTCTTTTTACTGTTTTCATATTGAGCAATATTTGTAGTTCCGCCCATTGACGCAGTTTCACCAAACAGAACCTGTACATCTGCCAAATCTTTCATAAATTCGGGAGATAAATAGTTGACGGTCATGCTAAGTGCAGCCCTAAGATTTTCGTTTGCTTTTTGTTGTTTTTCTTCTAAAGCTCTTTGTGGGGAATAAATACTTAATATATTATTCTTTGTTTCAAGTAAACTTCTGTTAGCCAAGTCGTTTTTAGGGTTAATCTCTTTTGCACGCTCAAAACTCTTTAGTGCATTATTATATCTGCCGTTTTGACGTTGAACTTCACCTAAATCAATCCATATTTCATCATCTTCAGGTTTTTGAGCCAAATAAGTCTTATAATGTTCTTCGGCAGACGGGTAATCTTTTAAATTTTGGTATGCCTTACCAAGTTTTTTATATATATTAATATCATCAGGGTTGTTTGCCAGTGCCTGTTTATAATCATTTAACGCATCCGAGAACCTGTTTTCATTTAAAGCTCTGTTCCCTTTTTCGACAAATGAAGATGCAGCGGCAATTGATACAAAATTTGTATTTAACAATTGACGTTTAAAATGTATGTTAT
>CAVEOW010000191.1:0-3764 GCA_963617295.1 bacterium
ATATAAAATATGATAACCTTATTGTACAAATGAGTATTTTTAATAACAGAAAGGGCTATTATGGAAATAGGAAGAATCAGTTTACATAGAACAAAAGCTGCCGAAAATATAGCAGTAAAAAAGCAACAGGTAAGGACAAATAATTTAAGCACAAATCCTTTTGGTGTAAGTTTTAAAGGAAACGTTATACAAGCAGATGTATTTGAAACATCAAACAAAACATCTGCAGGTGAAATGATTACACAAAAAAGTAAATTATTCGCTTCTGCGGTAGTAAGCGGAATTAACAACTTTAACGAAGCATTCAAATCAAGAATGAACTCAATTGTTTCTTTCGGTAAAAAAATCACAACTAACATATTTGATACAATCGAAAAAATCGGAAACACAGAAATCAGCCTTGATATGTCAGGACTAAAAGACAGATTATTCGCAGACAGGCAATATAATGTTAAAAATCTTACAAACAGACCTGTAAATGAACTGAAAGACTTATGGACAGGTTTGGCAGAACAAGCACAGACAGTTTAGTATTTGACAATCAGAGGGAGAATAGATATGGAAAATAATCAAAAAATCAGAAACATAATTCAAGCATTAGGGGAACACAAAGATAGCCAAGCAGCAATTGACATTCTTACCGAACTTGGCACAAACTCTCCTGATGATGAAATAAGAGAATTAACAGCTCAAACACTAATTAAGAAAAATACTCATGAATCATTAAGAGTTGTTTTAATATCAAAAGGTAAAGGTATTAACGACTTATCTGCAAGGGTTGCAATGGCTTCAATTAATGAATTATTATCTTTAAAAGATAAATCAGAAGCTATTAAAATTCTTGATGACACAATAAAAATGCACTCTGAAGAAGATGTTAGAAATACAGCTCGTTCAGTAAGAGCATTAATGACATTCTCTCTATAATAGCCATAAACAAGAAGGGAATTATATATATAAAAAAACTCCTCTAATATTAGAGGAGTTTTTTTATTAAGTTTGTGTTCTATACGTCAGCAACAAATCTTTCAATTTTAGCCATTTCAGGATCTTTTTCTTTTACACCTGTTTGTGGATTTTCAACATAAGCAATATCTGATAAATTTGATTTTAATTGTTCGATTTTACCTAAAGGCAGATCATCAAAACCACAATTATTAGCTCTTCCTGCTAATGATCTGTTTGAAATCAAAGAACCCATAGCATAAGCTAATGCTTTGTTTCCTCTGTTAAAGTGGTATTTCAATGTTTCCATAAAACCATCAGAAACCAATCTGTCTTTAGGGGCAATTGTGTCGCCTTCACTGCAACCCCAAGGTACAATATCTAATACGTCATGAGCTTGTTGAATTAATAATTTATCTTCAGGAGTATCCTGTGTATATTTATCAGCTACCGTATTTAATGTGTTGTGAGTAGCTCCGTTTAAAGATGTTTTTTTGATACCAAATGATACGGATGCAATATTCATAACTTTCCCCTTTTCTAATTACTTAAGAATAATAAACACACAAATATTAAAATACGAAAATAAAAAATTTGCTAGTTGTTTACATTTATTTTATTAATTTATTTCTTATAAAGTTATATGTTATAATCTTCAAAAAAGGAGAACCAAATGAAAAGTTATAATATAGCACTTTTAGCAGGCGACGGAACGGGAAAAGAAGTTACCGATGAAGCCGTAAAAATTTTAAAAGCCGTGGGAGAAAAATATTCAATTGAATTTAATTTTGAAGAATCTCTAATCGGAGGATGTGCTTATGACGAATACAAAACTCCTTTACCTGAAATAACTTTAAATATAGCAAAAAAATCAGATGCGGTTTTATTAGGGGCTGTAGGGGATTGGAAATATGACACTTTACCGCCTAATTTACGCCCCGAAAGAGCATTACTCGGAATAAGAAAAGAACTTAACTTATTTGCAAATTTAAGACCTGCTACAGTGTATCCTGAATTAACTTCACTTTCACCGTTAAGAGAAGATATAGTTTCGGGTACGGATATTATGATAGTAAGAGAACTGACCGGCGATGTATATTTTGGCTCTCCTAAAGGTATCGAAATAAAGAATGGGGAGAAGTTCGGATTTAATAATATGTGCTACTTTGAAAGCGAAATAAAGAGAATAGCAAAAGTTGCTTTTGAAGTTGCAATGCAAAGAAATAAAAAGTTATGTTCGGTTGATAAAGCTAATGTTTTAGATGTTTCAAGACTGTGGAGAGAAACAGTAAAAGAAACCTCAAAAGATTATCCGGAAGTAGAACTTACAAATATGTATGTTGATAATGCTGCAATGCAAATAATCAAAAATCCTAAACAATTTGATGTAATATTAACAGGTAATATTTTTGGAGATATATTATCAGATGAAGCGTCAATGCTTTCAGGCTCTTTAGGGTTACTTCCAAGTGCCTCACTATCAGATTCTAAACATGCAATGTATGAACCTATTCACGGAAGTGCCCCTGATTTAAAAGGGAAAAACATTGTAAACCCTATAGCAACAATACTCTCTGCTGCAATGATGTTAAAATATTCTTTTAAACTTGATAGAGAATATACTGAGATAGTAAATGCCGTAAGGAAAGCACTAAAAGCAGGTTATAGAACTGCTGATATCGCAAATTCATCTAATAACCATGTTTCAACTACTCAAATGGGAGATATTATCAAAAATAATATACTTGCTTAAAACAAACCACTATATTTACCTCGAATAAATTTCTGACAAAAAATTTTATTTTATATTTTTATATAATCGAGGTAAAAATGAATATTCCTAACTGTTATCAATTAAATTTTGGTTCAAAAAGACAATTTAAACGAGAGTTTGATACTTGTACATATTCCGGTGAAAAATTTGAAAATCGTGATACCCGCACTATTGAGCATATAATTCCATCTTCTCTTGGAGGGGAAAATAATTATGGAAATTATTTAATAGTAAAAAGAAGTTGGAACGAAAAAAGAAGTTCTATTCCCCTTGATGAATTCATAAAAAAATATCCGCAAGTTGAAGAAAATCTAAAGAAAACAATAGCAAATAAAGAGGGAAAAATTCTTGAGGGGATTGACTGGGCATCTGACGTAAAAAAGACACTCCAAAAAGCTATCGGTAGGGACATTTTTGAATAAAAAATTACATATTTTGTGGCACAGAATTTCTTACATTACAAGGTATAAAAGAATGTTCTATTTTTACTTAAATATTGATACTCTTTTAATATAAGGAGAAATCAAATGAGTTGGATATATTTGACTTTAGCAATCATATTTGAAACCTCAGGGACAACATTGTTAAAACTATCAAACGGTTTTACTGTTTTGTTCCCGTCAATCGGTGCTATTTTATCTTATGCACTTTGTTTTCTGTTTTTGTCCTACGCACTAAGAACAATAGATATGGGAATTGCTTACGCAATTTGGGGTGCATTAGGAATATTGCTGATAAGTACAATCGGAATATTGTTTTTACATGAATCAATCAGTGTTATTAAAGTAGTATCAATTCTTTTAATAATATTGGGTACTGTAGGATTAAGGCTGGCAAGCTCGTAGAAAGAAACTTTTTAAAAAGTTTTCCCGTCCGGAGGACATAAAAGAATTAAATAATTAATAAATGGTAGGTCAGGCATTGCCTGACAAAACAGTGAAAATTATATTTGTTGGGCAAAGTATGCCCACCCGACATTATTTTTTCAAACAGACGGGCTTTTGTAGTTGTTTCAATAAGTGAAGTTACGAAATTTCATATATGG
>CAVEOW010000192.1:0-3759 GCA_963617295.1 bacterium
CTGTTAAAAAATATTCCAAGTGAATATAGCACTGATGTTATAATAAACAGACCTGACTATATGCAGGATGAAGCAAACTTAAAAAGAATCGGATTTGATATAAAAGTAGCAAAAAGAGAATTTCTGCCAACTTTTACAATTTTTGGTCAACTCGGTCTTAATGCTTATCAATTAAAATCGTTATTTAATTCTCCCTCGCAGTTTTTAAATGCAGGAATTTTACCTAACTGGGATATTTTTGCCGGCGGAAGAAAAAAGGTATTTTTTAAATTAAAAAAATATCAATATGAACAAGCTCTTAATGAATATCAAAAAACTTATCTTGACGGTATAAAGGAAATGAATACAGGACTTGTTGAATACAAGAGTGTACAAAAGAATTTTGAAGAAACTCAAAAAAGAATAAATACAGAAAGTAAAATATATGCTTTGGCAAAAGATAAAACTAAAATCGGAGCAACTTCAAATTTAGATGAACTTTTAGCTAAAGAAATGTATTTAATTGCAGAAAAGGAAATTGTTTCCAACAAAATCAATGTAATCATATCAACAATCGGTCTGTATAAAGCAAGCGACGGTATTGATTTATATAACTTGCACGAAGATATCTAAGATTATAATTTATATCAAATTTAAAAGTGATAGAATCAGATAATAATTATGTAGAATTGTACCTTTAAAAATCGTAAAAAATTTTTAATAATGATATTAGTAAAAATATCAAATAGGAGATTTTTATATGAAGTACAGAAAACTTGGAAATTTAGAAGTTTCCGCAATTGGACTAGGTTGTATGGGAATGAGCCACGGCTACGGCGACCCTGCGGATAAAAATGAAATGATTAAATTAATTCGTTACGCTTACGAAAACTTAGGTGTTATATTCTTTGATACTGCTGAATGTTATGGACCTTTTACAAATGAAGAATTAGTAGGTGAAGCTTTAAAACCAATTAGAGATAAAGTAAAAATTGCTACAAAATTTGGTATAACTTTAGATAAAGATAACAAGCAAACTTTGGACTCTCGTCCCGAAACAATTAGAAAATCAATTGAAGGGTCTTTAAAAAGGCTTCAAACAGACTATGTTGATTTATATTATATGCACAGAGTTGATACAAAAGTTCCGATTGAAGATATTGCAGGTTGTGTCGGAGAGTTGATTCAACAAGGCAAAGTAAAACATTGGGGATTATCTGAAGCAGGTGTAAACACAATCAGAAAAGCACATGCAATAACGCCTGTAACAGCAATCCAAAGTGAGTATTCTATGTGGTGGAGAGAACCGGAAAAAGAACTTATCCCTACTCTTGAAGAACTTGGTATCGGGCTTGTTCCATTCAGCCCGTTAGGAAAAGGATTTTTAACAGGTACAATTAAAGCTGATACAACTTTTGCAAGCAATGATTTCAGAAGTATTGTGCCACGTTTTTCAAAAGAATGTTTGGAAGCTAATCAAAAATTCGTAGATTTTGTTAAAGCAATGGCCACTCAAAAAGGAATTACACCTGCTCAATTAGCTTTGAGTTGGATTTTGGCTCAAAAACCGTTTATTGCTCCCATCCCAGGGACTACAAAACTCCATAGGCTTGAAGAAAATATGAAAGCGGCTGATATTGTTTTAACCGATGATGAAGTGAAAGCACTAAACTTTGAAATTTCAAAAATAGAATTAGTCGGAGCAAGATACCCGAAAGCACTTCAAGAAAGAGTTGGTAACTAATGAAAGTATTATTAATAAACGGTTCGCCAAACGAAAAGGGCTGTACTTATACCGCATTAAACGAAATGGCACAAACTTTAAATCAAGAGGGTATAGAAACCGAAATTTATTACATCGGGAAAGATCCGATTGCACCATGCAGAGCTTGTAGAGCTTGTGGAAAAATCGGTCATTGTGTAATCAACGACAAAGTTAATGATTTTGTTGAATATGCAAGAAATTTTGACGGTTATGTAATAGGTTCACCTGTACATTATGGTTCAGCAAGTGGCGTGATTGTACCATTCTTGAATAGAGCATTTTTTGTAGATTTTATGAGCGGACATAATTCATTTATCCACAAACCTGCAACCGCTATTGTATCAGCCCGCAGAGCAGGTACAACGGCAACGTTAGACCAGTTAAACAAATATTTTCAAATCAATCAAATGCCGATTATTTCAGGCAGATATTGGAATATGGTTCATGGTGCAACTCCTGATGAAGTTAAACAAGACAAAGAGGGTATGCAAAATATGAGAATACTTGCTAGTAATATGGCATACTTTTTAAAATGCAAAGAACCGGCAACAAAAGCGGAACTAGAACCACCCAAACAAGAAGAAGTTGAATATACTAATTTTATAAGAGGATAAAAAATGAAAAAACTTTTACTTTTAATTCTACCAATATTGATACTTTGTGCAGGATGTACATTTGCAAATAATAAAACAGAAGGAGTAAATATGAACGACAAAAAGATTTTAATAGCATATTTTTCTTGGAGCGGTAACACAAAATCTATCGCTGAAAAAATTCATAATACAGTAGGCGGAGATATGTTCCAAATAGAAACCGAAACTCCGTATCCTGAAGATTATAATGAAGCGGCGTATGGGGTAGCTAAAAAACAGCACGAAGAAAATATTAAACCAAAATTAAAAGACAATGGTGATGTATCCGGCTATGATGTAATATTTGTCGGAACTCCTGCTTGGTGGTACGAAATGGCACCTGCCGTAAAGACATTCTTAACCGAAAATAATTTTGAAAGCAAAACAATTGTTCCGTTTATTACCCACGGTGGCGGCGGTAAATACACAATTGCAGAAGATATGGGAAAACTTGCAAAAGGTTCAAAAATTTTAAAACCGTTTGTTGTTGCAGGACGTGGCGGAAGCTCTGTTCAAAATGATATTAATACTTGGCTAAAAGAACTTGAATAAAAACATTAATTAACAAAAAAATACCCTAAAAATCTTAATTGGATTTTTAGGGTATTTAATATTTTTTATTAGATATTTTTTCCCATATTGTATGCTTGTTCTAATAAATCTTTTCTGTTTTGAACTTCATTTGAACTTTCAAGTCCTCCTGCTTCCAAAAATCCTTTTAAGTTTACTCCGTCAAAACAAGCAATCCGGCCTTTAACCCCGTTTAACACGGTATTTACAACCCCTTTTTCTGCATCGGCAGAAGTGGTTATAACATAAATTTCACTAAAATTTTTACCTGTTGCGAATAATGAGTTTGCTCTATCTATAAGGGTTTTCATTTGTCCTGCCATTTCATAGTAATAAATAGGTGTTGCCCAAACTATAACATCAGCTTCTTTCATTTTTAATGTTATTTCATTAGCGTCATCGTTAATTACACATTTGCTTATCATTGATTTTTTACATTAAATATAGTAGATTTCTCATATATTGATTATAATCAGATACAAAAATTTTGAAAAGAACTTTTCAGAAAAAGAGAGGGTAAATATATTAATGAAACACAAAGTAAAATTAACTGTTATTGATAAAAAATTATATCCTGAATTGCAACAAGAATACTGTTCTGATCCTAATTCAGGCATGTGCCCTTGCTATAATGTAGGAGATGAATTTATTTTTGAGCGTGAAGACGGAAAAGATGACTTCTGGCACATGGGAATAAATACGCTGGTTAAAACAAATTTCGACCCGAATACAATAGCAGGAGGGTCTGAAATGCCCCATTGTTCAGAAGCGTGGGACGCTATTTCGAGATATATTTATACAGGTTTACAAGGC
>CAVEOW010000193.1:0-3750 GCA_963617295.1 bacterium
TTCTTTTATAATCGTTTCATTATTTTCAATTTGTTTATCAAGATAATATAAATTTGAACGCATGGTTGAAATTCTGTTTTTTAACTCTGCTATTGCTTTATCTCTTTCAACTTCCGCTTTTTGTAATTCCAATTTAGCCTTTTGAACAACCGAACTTTGCTTCATTCCGTCAAATAAAGGCATATTCAATGAAGCCCCTATTGACCAGTTAGACGGGTCAATATCTTTGTTTGTTTTTGGGTAACTGCTTACGTCTGAACCATACATATAGTACCTTGAGTACATATTTAATTTTGGCAAATAGTTTCTCTTTGCAACTTTTACTTCAAGCTCCTTTTTCTTTATTTGGCTTGCCTGAATATCATAAATAATTGTGTTTGTATAATCATTAAAAGAATATGGGTCAATATCAGGTTTTTCGATATCCGAAATTGAAAAACTGTCAGTATCGTAGTCCTCATTAGTAAAGAAAGATAACAAGTTCAAATATTCACTTAATCTTGCCGAAAGCTCATGTATTTCACTTTCAAATTTTTGAACTTCAACTATTTGATCATTCAACTCTGTTTTAGAAAGTTCTTTGGCATTGAACAATCTTTGTTTCATCGCTAAATTTGATTTTGAAAGAGCAAGAATTTGTTTATCAAAATCCAACTGTTTTTTCATAATTACGATTTTGGTATAAGTGTCTATAATGTTTAATGTGAGTTCTTGAGATTGTTGGTATTTCAATAATTTTTGAGTTTCGGTATCCTCTTTTGATATATCAAGGACACCTTTTCTAACACCAAAATCAAATAAATTATATGCAAGAGTAAAACCTAAAACGGACTGATATCTTGTGTATTGGTTAACATAAATATCTCCGACATAAGTGGTAGGGGTAGCTCTCGTATCTTGAAAATTTTTGTTATATTCCGTGCTGGCACTAAAAAATATTTTAGGGAAATACTCTGAACGAGCCCCTCTGATATCCTGAGCGACAATTAATGTTGCAAAATCTGCAATTTTTAAATCATAAGAATGGTTTTGTGCTTTTTCTAAAATATCATTGAAAACTAAATTCCCGTTTAATGTTTTTGTCTGCATTTCCACAGCATTATTATTTAATTCTGCTCTATTTGACGGAACATCTTCAATTGCAAAAGCTGAAGAACCAAATAAAATAATACAAAATACAACTACCGATTTTTTTAAATTTTTAATATACAAATCCCACATATTTTCACTTAAAAACCTATGGGGGAATTATCCGATATAAAATTTTAATATCAATTACAATCCCCGAAAATAGTTAATATTGTTACGATTCTATACAAAAAAGAGACGGCAAACACCGCCTCTAAAATTTTTAAAGTAAATTTATTTGCTTTCTTTAATCATATAAGTTACAACAGCAGCAATTGCCAATGATAATGCCCCGATTAGGAATGCGTATTCCCAGTGGTAATTAAGCATGTTTCCTGGCATTTCATAAGCACATTTACTGATAACCCAAGCTAATAAAGTACATACTAAAACTTGAGGACCTGCAATAAATATGTTAAATATACCCATTACAGAACCTTCCGAGCCTTTTTTAATAAACTCTGAAAGCATAGCAAAAGGAAGTGCTAAAATACTTGCCCAGCCGATACCTGCAACTGCCATACAAATTAGTATGAAAGCAGGATTTTTAGATAATGCCATACCGATAAAGGCTACAACCAATGATATCAATGCTGCAGCATGAACTTTTTTGTTTCCGAGCTTTGTTGACAATAATCCGATTGGAATTGATACTAAGAAACAAATTAAGTTTTGAATAGCAAAGCATATTGATGAAAAGTTAGTTGCTTTACTTATTGTATCAATATAAGAATTTTTTATATCTTCACTTGCTGTTGTTAAATCGGGAACGCCAAATACAGTATGTGTTGCGTATTGAGTAAAGAAGATATTCAAACTCATAATACCAATCCATGTAAATAACTGAACGATACAAATTTTTCTGACTTCGGGTGATGACTTAAAGAAATCCGCAATCTTTTTAAAGAATGACGGTTGTTCTTCTTTAATCTCTTCGGTCTTTGTTGCTTTTACGGCTTGTTTATTATTTCTGTTTTCATTAATTGTTATACAAGTCCAAAGCATTGCAAGAGAGAATGCCAAAGCTGCCATAACAAATTGAGCATTAATACTCATTTGATAGTTAAATACATATTTTAAGAACGGAGCCGTTCCTGCTGCTACAACAGAGCCAAGTCCGATTGCAAAACTTAAATAAGCGTTTGCAAGTGAGTGTTGTTCAGGTGGCACTAAATCGGGAACTAATGCTCTATATGGTCCTTGAGCTGCATTTACACACGCATCAATAACCCAAATCATAATTGCTGCAATAATTAAACCTCCAAATACCGGTTCGGGTATATGAAGAAAATTAGCGAGTCTTTCCGAAATAGCGGCAGAATTAGGGAATGCCCACAATGCCAAGCTGGCAAAAATTGCCCCTGCGAACAAATATGGTCTTCTTCTTCCGAAAATTGTATGTGTTTTATCACTTAATTCTCCGATTATCGGTTGAACTAACATACCCGTAACAGGTCCTGCCAGCCAAATAAGTCCGAAAATTAAAGGAGAAGCCCCAAGCCCTTCCGTAACCGGACCTGACAAAATAATTCTCATTTGCCAAGCGAATTGAAGTCCGAAAAATCCCAAGCAAAAATTCAGCAATTGCATTGTTGAAAACGGCTTCATTATTGTTTTTTCTGTTGTTTCGTTGCTCATTTTTTTCCTCTTACTTATCTAATTCATCAATTAATTCCGGTATTATTTCAAATAAATCTCCAACAATTCCCACATCCGCATTCTCAAATATAGGAGCATTTTTATCATTATTTATTGCAATTATTTTTCCGCTGTTTTTTATTCCTGCTAAGTGCTGGTTAGCACCTGAAACCCCGACTGCTATATATAATTTTGGAGCAATAGCTTTCCCTGTTTGCCCTATTTGCTGAGATTTAGTTATAAAACCACGTTCAAATGCTTCTCTTGTTCCGCCTACTGCAGCTTTGAGTTTTTGTGCCAATTGATAGACAAGCGTAAATCCGTTATCTTTGCAAGCACCCGCTCCACCTGCTACAACTATCTCCGCAGAAGCTATATCGGTATTTGAAATACTTTTTTTAATCTTATCAACAACTTCTATTCTTTTTTCAATTTTGTCTAAATCTATCCAATTGAACTTTGCACTTACACAAGATTCTCGTTCAACCGCTTTAAATGTATTAGGTTGAACTGTTGCCATTTGTGGGAATGTATCACACAAAATATCTGCCGTAAGCTGACCGCCAAAAGTCGGTCTTGTTGATAACAAAAGATTATACTCACCAATTCCTAATTCCGTACAATCGGCAGTTAAGCCTGTTTTTAGTTTTGTTGCAACATAAGAAGCAATATCTTTTCCCTTAACTGTTGCACCTGTTAAAATCATTCTCGGAGGATATTTTTCCGCTATTTTAGTAAATATTTCACTGTGATATTCTCTGTCATATTTTGAAAGTCTGTCATCATTTACGACAATGACTTCATCTGCCCCATATCTGCCTAACGTATCAATCAAAAAATCATAATTCATTCGTTTGTTTATCAAACAAACCATTACTCTTTGATTCCAAATTCCTTGTTTTAGTTCAGCAGCTTTTGACAAAAGCTCAAGGACTACAGGGGCAATTGTGTAATCATCTTGCATTTCGCCATATATTAAAATAC
>CAVEOW010000194.1:0-3737 GCA_963617295.1 bacterium
AAGGTGTTCTTGGAACATTGCTTCTTTTTCTTCTTCTAATTCTGATTGGGATTGAATTCCTGTGATTTCTTCTTTTAGTTCAGGATTATCTGTAGCTAAGTATGCTGAAATTTTATTGAAAACAAGTTTAATTTCATCATCATCCGCTAATTTATTATAATCATCTTCTGATTTAATTTCTTTATTTATTCTGTTAGATAATCTTTCAATTTGTTCCTCTGCCAAATTATCGAGTTCCATTAATTTCTCCGGATTAATTCTTTCTCCGTCAATAATTTGTTTTTCTAATTGAGAATAAAATGTTTCCCCTTCATTCATATTAAGAATATAGTTAAACATTTTATATAATCTTTGATATGTCGAAGGTGGATCTCCGGGTAAAATTATATTGCTAAATAATTCAAAATCTTCTTTATATTTTTGACTGAACCCTTTTCCTCTGTGCAATTCACTTACAGGTACGCCGATTCTGTAATTTTTATCAATTATAAATCCGTTTTTTCCACCGTATCCGCTACCGTAATCGGTATATAAATGCCCGTTTCTTCCGTTCCAGAAATAATCTTTTTCTGCTTTTCCCCATGAATTATCTGTCCAAAGAACATCTTTTTCGGAAGTTTTTCCGCTGACAGGGTCAACAAATGTTTCTGTTGTAACCTTTGGAATATATTGTGCATGGAAAGCATATTCGTTATCTGAAACGCTTGATGATAAGATTCCGCTTCCTTTACCTTTTTTAATTTCTCTGGCAGCATCATTAACATCAGATTCAATATGGTATGGTTCACCTGTCATTTGCTCTAAAATTCTGACTTGTTCATTTGAAACAAGTCCTGATGAGCCTTCTTCTCTTACCCAGAACTGACCGTTTAGCATTCCGAGGTAAGAATATTGTTTTTCCAGTGCATTTTTCATTTGTGCATTTAAGTTATTATATGATAACTTATGGTATTTTCGCATAGTTGAAAAAGCTTTATCAATCAAATCAATAATTCTTGTTTCTTCCGGAGTAAAAGTAGCATATAATTTTTCGTTAGCTTTTTCTCTCTCTTTTGAATTAGCAATACTGCTATTTTTTATAGTTTGTGCTTGAATTTCATCAAAGCGAGCTTTTAATATATCAAGATTTCTTCTTGATAAAACGGCGTTTTTATTTTCTAACTTGTTTAGAATTAGCTCTCTTGATGTGGGAATATTCCATTTATTAAAAATTTCAGTGTGTTCATTGCGTAAAGCTACATATCTGTCATAGAGTTCTTGTAATTTAGTACTTAAATCGGCTTCCCCAAACCTACTTATTAAGGAATCCAGTGCTTCTTGAGAGATACCCTCTTGAATTGCACTAAAGAAAGACCCTATAAGTAAATCTCCCAACATAATTCTGTCTTCATAGCAAAGAACTCTTATTGCATCTTGAATTTCAGCGTTAGACGGGTTATTTGAAACTTTTTCTTTATATTTACCAATATATTTTAGCAATTCTGTTTTATCATTTTTAATGCCGAGTATAGAAGAATATCTGTCTAAAACATCTGAACTTCCGCTTTTTACTGCGTTTTCGATATTTTCAAACAGTTTAATAATTTGTGCATTTACGGATACTCCGAATAAACCGTTGACTATTGCGTCAAGTTCGTTAGGAATAAGAACTTCAAGTTTTGCCATATCTGAAACAATTTCAAGTCTTAACTCTTCTTCCGTCGGTACAGTTCCGTCCTCTTTTTTATATTGTTTTCTTATTGTTTCAGAACTTATCTGTTTTAATAAATCGTCGAGGTAATCAACCGCACGTTCATCTTTTGGCGGAATTCCTAAACTTCTTTCATGTCTTATTACGGCATCAGGAAGTTTTACGTCTTCTTCAATGGCTAAACGATGAGCTGCTGCAGCCTTAAATAACCGTTTATTCATTACGTAAATATCATAAGGGGAGCTGCAAGAACCAACTTTTTTTAATTTGTTGTCGTTTGAAATAAAATCCGTAACAATAGAAATTATATCTTTTGCTTTTTCATCAACCTTTTTGCTTTGTTCTTCCGTAATATTCGGAACCTGAGATTTTATGTAATCCGAAATAATTTTTTCTTTTACACTTTGATCCATCTGTTTTGCAATATTGATTTCGTTATCATCAGAAGAACCTTTGTAAAATTCGATTATAGAATTTCTAAGTGTAGCAAGTTTCTCGTCAGACAAAGAACTTCCGAAAATATCTTTAAGAGCAGAAGAAAAAAGACCTTGAAGGGAGCTTTGATATTTGGTTAAATTTTTCTTTGCAGCGTTTACATTTCTTACAGCTGCCGCATTTTCTTTTCGAATTTTGTCTGTTGATTCAAGTTGTTCTTTTTCAGCGATTAATGCTTTTAAAAAGTTTTTCGTAGGTTGAGCTTCTTCTGATAAACAATCATACCAGCTTGAATCATTATAAATATCATAAGCAGAATCATCAAAGGCAACATATTGCTCTGTTTGAATTGTTCCGTCTGAACTTGCGTGTGCATTTTGCATCCAGTTATGTGCAGAAGCGTCTATAATTCTGTAGCCTTTTGCCAATGCAGAATTATAATCTATATTTATTTTTTTGATTTTTACGGTTCTTTTTGAATCTAAATCAGTAATATCATATACCGTCATTTCAGGGTCAGAAGATAATTCATCCATAACGATATTCATATATTTAACTTTATCTTCATACGCAACCGCTTTTCGGCAAATAGAAATCGCTGCACAAATTCCTGATTGTCTTTGGTCAACGGCTTTTATTGTCAAGGGTTCCCCATCTTTTGTTTTAACAACCATATCATTAAGCATTTCATCTGCAACTTGAAGTTTCTTGTCTTCCAATTGAGGATTAATTTTGTAATCATCACTTAAGAGATATACAAATTTTTCTAAACATTCTTTCTTTTGTGCATAGGAAATTTCAGAAGAAGCCGCAAAATAATCAATATTTCTGCGAATTCTAGCTGTTCTTGAAAGATTTTCCTCTGATGAGAGAGTACCTTCATTAATAATCTTATCCGTAAGTTGTTGTCTTAAGTCCAATATTTCTTTTTGGATAGGTGTCATATTATGTTTTTCTCCGAATAATTCGAAGAAATCGGCTTGCTCATCTGCTAAATCCTGTTCATTAGAATCTTTTAATGCTCTTTGTATTGTATCTTCAAGTAATTTTGACCAATTAGTATTCTCTCTGTCATCAGGTGTAATGCCGTCTTTATTTAAAGTACTTGCAAATTCTGAGTTCCCGCCTTGACCGTATGTCAAGTTTGCGGCTACATCCAATAAAAAGTTAATGTTTTCTTTATCAGGATTGCTTGCAATATTTTGAAGAGAAGTGTATATATTTAATTTTTGGTTATCAATAATCGGTTTTGTTCCGTCTTTTAGTGCCGCTACCGTATTTTTATCCGTTCTCAAACTTTTAAATGCAGCCTTAAACTTTTTATAATTAACCCCGATTGATTGTATTTTCATAACCATTCCTTCAGAATAACATACTACTCGTATTAAGGGCAAACGTAATTTTTTTTGTCAGTTAAAATAGATTTATAAAGTTTTATTTACAATCCTTATTAACCCTAATTGCATTTTGTACTATAATAATTTATTATGCGACAATTTTTTCCGATATTATTATTAACTATATCTAATGTATTTATGACGTTTGCGTGGTACGGACATTTAAAATTTAAGTCAACGGCATTGTGGATTGTAATACTTGTAAGCTGGGGGAT
>CAVEOW010000195.1:0-3707 GCA_963617295.1 bacterium
CTGCAGGAAGAAATAATACAGGTAGAATTACATGTCGTCATAAAGGTGGCGGACACAAACAAGCATACCGTATCATTGATTTCAAGAGAGATAAATTCGGTATTCCGGGCGTAGTAAAAACAGTTGAATACGACCCGAACAGAAACGTAAGAATTTCATTAGTATGTTATGCAGACGGTGAAAAGAGATATATTTTAACTCCGGAAGGCTTAAAAGTTGGGGATACAATTATATCAGGACCTGAAGCAGATATACAAACAGGAAACGCTCTTCCGTTAGAATTAGTTCCGTTAGGTACAGTAGTTCACAACGTTGAATTAATTCCGGGTAGAGGAGCAAAATTAGTAAGAACAGCCGGTGCAAGTGCACAGTTAATGGCAAAAGAAGGTAACTATGTTACATTAAAAATGCCAAGTTCTGAAATGAGAATGATTAGAAAAGAATGTTTAGCAACAATCGGCGTTTTAGGCAATTCTGAATTTAAAAACCTTAAAATAGGTAAAGCCGGAAGAACACGTCATATGGGTATCAGACCTACAGTAAGAGGTGTTACGATGAACCCTTGCGATCACCCACACGGTGGTGGTGAAGGTAAAACAGGACCCGGAGGAAATCCAAAGACTCCGTGGGGTAAACCGGCATTGGGTCGTAAGACAAGAAGAGTTAAAAAATCTTCAAGCAAGTTAATTGTAAGAAGCAGAAAACGCTAATAAAGGAGATAATTAATGACACGTTCACTAAAAAAAGGTGTATATGTACACGATTCTTTAAAGGCAAAAATAGACAAACTTAATGCCAATAAAGAAAAGAGAGTAATAAAGACTTGGTCCAGAGCGTCTATGATTACTCCTGAAAATCCGGATATGGTTGGACACACTATCGCAGTATATAACGGTAAAACACACGTTCCCGTATATATATCAGAACCCATGGTCGGACACAGATTAGGTGAGTTTGCACCTACAAGAATGTTTAGAGGCCACGCAGGTCAAGATAAAACAGCGAAAAGGAAATAGATTATGGAAGCTAAGGCAAAACAAACAGATATATTAATGCCGGCAAGAAAATTACGCAGAGTAATTAATCTTGTAAGAGGCAAATCAGCAGCAGAAGCACTAAGCATGTTGAAATTTATGCCATACTTTGCAGCCAGAGTAGTAGAAAAGAACTTGACGGCAGCAGTGGCAAATGCAACTGAAAAATTTGGCGCAACAGCTGAATCATTAAAAGTTTCTGAAATTTATGCTGACGAAAGCAGAACACTTAAAAGAGGTAAGGCAAGAGCTCAAGGCAGAATGTATGCAAGAGTTAAACGCACATCTCATTTAACTGTTAAAGTAGCACAAGAAACAAAGTAGAAGGTAAAAGATATGGGACAAAAGACACATCCAACCGGATTTAGAATAGGTATTATACAACCTTGGTTCAGTACTTGGTTCGCTAAGAAAAATGAATACTCTGCTAACATCGCAGAAGATGCTAAAATCAGAAAATTTGTTAAAAAGAGATTATATACAGCCGGTATATCAAGAATCTTAATAGCAAGAAAAGCACAAAATGTTACGGTTACTGTAGTAACAGCAAAACCCGGTGTAGTAGTAGGACGCCAAGGTCAAGGAATTGATGAATTAAAAGCAGCAGTTTCAAAATTAATCAATAAAACAGTTACGATAGACGTAGTTGAAGTAGCAAGAGTTGATATAGATTCACAATTAGTTGCAGAATCAATAGCACTTCAATTGGAAAAACGTATCGCATTCAGAAGAGCAATGAAGCAAGCAATGCAAAGAGCAATGCGTGGTGGAGCTCAAGGTATAAAAGTTATGGTATCAGGCAGATTAGGCGGTGCCGAAATTGCAAGAAGCGAATGGGCAAAAGAAGGAAGAATTCCTCTTCAAACATTAAGAGCTAATGTAGATTACGGTTTTGCAGAAGCAGATACTATGATGGGTAAAATTGGTGTTAAGGTTTGGATTTTCAAAGGTGATTTAATGCCCGGCGAAATGGCTGACCAAAACATCAAAGCTAAAAAACCAGGTGCTAACAATTTTGAAGAAAAACCTGTTGGCAGAAGAAGAAAAAAATCAGCTCCCCGTGCAACTGAGAAGACAGAAGCTCCGGCTGCTGAAGAAACAACAGAAGAATAATTAAGTAAACAATGAATTAGGAGCGAAAAACTATTATGTTAATGCCCAAGAAAACTAAATATCGTAAAATGATGAAAGGCAGAATGAAGGGACACGAAACTCGTGGAACAAAATTAGAATTAGGTTCTTTCGGACTTCAATCTCTTGATCCTGCATGGATAACAAGCAGACAAATAGAAGCCGCAAGAAGAGCAATGACTCGTGAAATCAAAAGAGGCGGTAATGTATGGATAAAGATATTCCCGGATAAACCGATAACTGCGAAACCTGCTGAAACTCGTATGGGTAAGGGAAAAGGCAACCCGGAATATTGGGTAGCAGTTGTTAAACCGGGAAGAATTCTTTTTGAATTAGATTATCCGGAAAGAGAAGTTGCTATTCACGCATTAGAATTAGCTGCTCAAAAACTTCCGATTAAGACTAAAATTGTTGAGAAGACAGGTGACAATTATGAAGATTGAAGAATTACGTGAAAAGTCGGTTAGTGAATTAAATGAGATTATCGTTGATTGCAAAAAACAATTATTCGAAATCAGATTTAAGAAAAACACAAACCAATATGACAATACAACTGATTTTTGGAAAGCAAATTCTCAAATTAAAGATATGAGAAAGACTATTGCAAGAGCAAAAACAGTTCTAAAACAAAAAGAAACAGTATAAAAAATGAGGGTTTAATAAAAATGCCTAAGAAGGAAAAACAAGGTGTTGTAGCAAGTAACAAAATGGATAAAACCGTAGTAGTAAAAGTTGCAGAATATAACCAACACCCAAAATATAAGAAAATTATTGAATCAACAAGAAACTACAAAGCACATGACGAACAAAATCAATGTTCAGAAGGTGATATTGTAAGAATTGTCGAATCAAAACCGATTTCAGGTGACAAACGTTGGGTTGTAGCTGAAATTGTTGAAAAAGTAAAATAATGATAGTAAAGAATATCAAAGGATAAAGAAATGATACAGCAAGAGACAAGATTACAAGTAGCAGACAATACAGGTGCTAAAGAATTGTTGTGTATCCGAGTAATGGGAAGCTCAAACAAGAAATATGCACATGTAGGTGATGTTATCGTAGCAGCAGTTAAAGATGCTACTCCAAACATGGCTGTAAAAAAATCTGAAGTAGTAAAGGCTGTTGTTGTAAGAACAAAAGCTGATATTAAAAGAGCTGACGGCAGTGTAATCAGATTTGACGATAATGCAGCAGTAATAATAAATAAAGATGGTAATCCCCGTGGTACACGTGTATTCGGGCCTGTTGCCAGAGAGCTTAGAGATAAAAACTTTATGAAAATTATTTCTCTTGCTCCGGAAGTAATTTAGGAGAGCGAAAATGAGAAACAAGAAACCAGTTGAAGAACACAGAATTCACGTTAAGAGCGGTGACAAAGTAGTTGTAACTGCAGGAAAAGACAAAGGCAGAGTAAGTTCTGTAAAGAAAGTTATCAAATCTCAAAATAAAGTTATTGTTGAAGGATTAAATATAGTAACAAAAGCTCAAAAGCCTCAAGGTGGAGCTGAAGGCGGTTTAGTAAAAGTTGAAGCTGCTATGGAT
>CAVEOW010000196.1:0-3700 GCA_963617295.1 bacterium
AATTGGTGCAGCAGCAGCAGTTGGAACAGTTTTATATTTAGCTAAAAAAGGCAAACTTGATCCGACAGAAAACGGCAACAAGCATGTTGAAACATTAAAAGCTGTTTTAAAGAAACCTGCTGATAAAATTTTGAATTCCAAAACTTTTAATAAAGTTGCAGCAAAAGCAGATAAAATGGCTCATTCTGAAACAGCTACAAAAATCAAAGATTCAGCTAAAACAGTATGGGGCGATGTTACAAAAGGCATAAGTACTTTAATGGATAAAATCGAATCAAAATTTAACAAAGGAAAATTCAATTAAAAATCTAAATAATTAATATTAAATAAAAAGTTCTGAATTATTCAGAGCTTTTTATTATGTTGAAAATGTGTGATATACTCAAGGTATGTTTGATTTTTTCAAAAAGAAAAAAAAATAATAAAAAATCACAAAAACGGATTTATCTGTGAACGTTGCAAAAACTGCCCAAATCTAATTAAAAAGATAAATAATAAAACTAAATCTACATTTATAAGAATAGCCGTAAGTTTAAACACCAATTGTAATTCCGATTGCATATACTGTTATACGCATAAAGACAAGGTAAAATATAACAGCTTTGAGGAAATTCCGACGTTGGAGATTTTTCGCAAATTTTACGAAAAAAATTTGATAGATGAGAATACAAAAATAGAGTTTGGCGGAGGAGAACCCACTCTTCACAGCGATTTTGACAATGTAATTAACCTTATATTAAAAAATAAATTTAAAGAAATAATTGTTTATACATCAGGAATAAAATACAGCCAAAGTATTTCAAATGTACTTAATACAGATAGGGGAAATCTTGTTATTTCCGTTGATAGCGGAAGAAGAGAAACATATCAAAAAATCAAAAATGTTGATAAATTTGATGACGTTTGGACAAACCTAAAATTATACGCTAAAGCTCAAAATAAATTCTCTTATCAAGTAAAAGCAAAATATATAATTTTAGAAAATATAAATGATAATAAAAGTGAAATTGACTTATTTATTGAAAGAACAATTGAAACCGGCATAAAATTTATAATGTTGGAACTTGAAATGAATTGGTATAGTCAGAACAAAAATAACCAAGATAAAATAATGTCAGTGATAGAATTTGCAAGATATTTTAAAGCAAAAACTCAAGATAAGGAGATTTATATAGGCTACGGAGCCCAATTCAGCTGTTTATTTAATGATTACCCTGAAATTTCAAAATCCGTTTTCTGATTAAACAAATAGAAATTTTAAATCGGGTAACCGTCCGAAAAATTCCAAGAATCATTCATTATTTTTTTTAGGCAACAACTGCCTGTACTTCCTTTTTTACAGCTATTCTCCACTTGAGATTTTGACATATTGTTGCAATGTGGGACGACTCCAAATTCATTACTAATTTGCATTAAAAATACATCTCTGCCGAGCATATTTGGCTTTTTAGCACCATTAATATCAACAATAATTGTTGGCTCCGTATCATTTCTAAATTCATTTTTTATACATTGACCATTTTCATCATATTCTGCACATGGATATCCGCCTGTTTTTACTGCAACAAAGCTTCCATCAGCAAGATGAAAAAGTAATCTTGAGGAAGTATCATTTGACAGAGACCAAGTATATACTTCTCCATTTAAAAATTTCCAAGGAGTGATTGATTCATAACCACAATTTACCCCGTCAGAACAAGTTTTATTTATTTGAAGATAAGGTTTAAAATATTGATTAAAATAATCTTTCGCATTCATATTTACATCAGAATACCAATCTTCAACAGGACCATTATTACTTTGAGAACGCATTATAGCTTGTGCCATAGTAGAATAAGATTTTTTTAATTTTGAAAGAGTTTCTTCTTTATTAGAATTTGCAACCAGAGATGGAACCGTAATAGCTGCAATAACCCCAATAATAACGAGGGTAATTAATACCTCACTAAGAGTAAAAGCCTTTAGTCTGTAGGGGGGGTAAATTTATTCTTCATTTTTGTTCTCCTTATTATTGGTGTTATTGCTGCAATTACCGTTCCGAATCTTATCCAAAGTTCTCAAAATAAAGAATTTCATTCAAAATTTAAGAAAAATTATTCTGTTATAGAAAACGCTCTTAATCTTGCTCAAATTGAAGAAGGAATGATGGGTGATAATACTGCAATTTTTACCCCAAGTGACAGTAATGACAGAAGTTACCAAAGTGCAAAGCGTCTTTCAAAATACCTTAATACGTTAAAAATTTGCAAAAACAAAAATGATACGAGGTGTTCAGACTTATATTATCCTGTGCGTTACGCTCAATCAGGACGCAATGGGGTCTTTCAACCTAATAATCCAAAATTAATTCTTAACGATGGGTCTATTTATAATATTTATCAATATGACACTTGTGAGGCGGCTGTTGAGTCTTGCCAAAAAGATAAATATGGAAATTGTAAAAAGGATGAAAACGGAGAAAATATTAAGAAGACATGGAACAAAATAACATGTGCTTTTATATACATAGATGTTAATGGAGCAAAAGGTCCAAATAAATTCGGTCAGGATAACTTTGTAATTAATATAGCAAGGAATAAAGTTTTTCCTGATTATGGCGGTTGGTTTGGAGGAAAAACACCAATAGATATAATGGCGAATAAAATATAAACATAAGTTTAATTTGTCGTGTTTATTTTTTTATAATCAGTGGACTAAATCATTGTAGCTAAAGAAGGAGCAATTGCAACGAATTGTCTGATTAATTCTTTATCCCACTGGATACCTGCACCCTCTTCAAGAATTTTGCAGGCTTTTTCTACGCTTAATCCTTTTCTGTAGGGTCTATCACTGATTAAAGCATGATAAGTATCAGCAATTGCTACAATTCTTGCAGCAAGCGGAATTTCTTCACCCTTTAACCCCTCAGGATAACCCTTCCCGTTCCATTGCTCATGGTGGTATTTTACAATCGGAATTAAATCATGCAATGACGGGTTCGGTTCCAAAATCTTTTGTACACCGATTGTCGGGTGCTGTTGGATAATTTTAAATTCTTCATCCGTCAATTTTGACGGTTTAGTTAATACGTCCTCAGGAATTCCTATTTTCCCGATATCGTGCAACAATGCACCCAGTTTAATACGTTCAACTTCTTTTTCAGGCAAATTGATTGCTTTTGCTAAAGCAACAGAATACCTTGAAACTGAGGATGAATGGTCTTTTGTGTATTTATCCTTAGCATCAATTGTAGTTGCCAATGATTTTACAAGTTCAATCAAGTGGTTTTGAGATAAAATATTTTTATTTTGAAGTTGATCAACAAGTGCTTCTTCAAAATTAATACCGATTTGAGAATGTCTTTTTGCCATAACAGTAGCAAAAGAGTTAAGAGCCGAATCATCCCAGAAATCCATATCTTGAGCAGAAACAATAGTTGACATTCCGTTCTTATAACCTTTTGTTTTAGAAACAAGAACTGCCTGTTCTGCCAAAATAAGCAATTTATCCTTATCTTTTGAATCGTCAGGGTAAGTTGCAATACCTACTGAAATTTTATTTACAGGTCCGATATCGTCAACAAGACAGCAAGAAAGTGAATAAGTCAAATATTCAGCGATATATTTTGCTTCTTTTGAATCTGTTCCTTTTAAAATCACGGAAATTTTGTCACCGCCATATCTTGCGGCAACATCTTGTTTTTTAATGTTTTCATTAATTT
>CAVEOW010000197.1:0-3662 GCA_963617295.1 bacterium
GGTAATTTAATTAAATTTAAAGGAGAAATCAAGTTTTGTTCTATAAAACTTTTTTCTAAATTTTCATCTAAATCAATAGCATTATCTATTACCATATCTGCACTCATAGTTCTTATAAGTTCAAACATAACAGCTCCTGAGCCTAACTTTTGTCCGATGTCATTTACAATTGTTCTGATGTACGTTCCTTTAGAGCATGAAATATCAAGTTTTAAAATCTGTTTCTCGTAATCAAAAGAAATTATTTCATTTTTATAGACACAAATTCTTCTTGACGGAATATCCTCCGGAATTTTTCCTGCTCTTGCCAGTTCATAAAGTCTTTTACCGTTATAGTGAACTGCCGAATAAGCAGGCGGAATTTGCGTAATATCTCCTCTAAATTCATCTAAAATATTTTCAATTTCGCTAAGTTCAATTTTTCTAAAATCGGTATCTTCCACAACCCCTTCTGTGTCATAAGTATCAGAAATTTTACCTAAGAACATTGCCACTTGGTAACTTTTATCTGTCGGCAAATAATCTATTAACTTTGAAGCCTTTCCGATAGCAACAGGTAAAACTCCTGACGCAATCGGGTCTAAAGTTCCGGCATGCCCGATTTGTTTTATCCCTGTAATTTTACGCAAGACAGAGATAACCTTATGAGAAGTTATACCCTTTGGTTTATTTATATTTAAAAAGCCAAACATTAAGTTTATATTTCGCCTCTGGAAATTTTATTAATCAAATCAATAACGTGAGTACCCCTTTCGAGTGAATCATCGGGAATAAATCTTAATTCGGGAGTTAATCTCAAACGAATTCTTCTTCCCACTTCATATCTGATTTTTGGAGTATTATCGGTAATTGCTTGTATTGTTTTTTCTTTGTCAGCATCAGCCGCTAAAACGGAATAATATACCTTTGCAAAAGAATTATCATGTGCAAGTTCTACATCTGTAACAGATACAACACCATGTATTCTTGAATCTTTTAAGTCCTTTTGGATAATATCCGCAATTTCTTTCATTAAAGTTTTTCTGATACGTTCGTTTCTTAAAGACATACTTTCTCCGTCAACTATACTAATACTTGTCTTTCAATTTCTTCGGTTGTTGAAACTTTAATAATATCGCCTTCTTTAATATCATTAAATTTATCAAAGGAAATACCGCATTCAAAACCTTGTGCAACTTCTTTAACGTCATCCTTAAATCTCTTCAATTGATCAATTTGACCTTTAAAGATTTCAACACCGTTTCTTTCAACAATTGCTGTTTTATTTCTTGCGATTTTACCTTCGGTTACATAACAACCTGCAATTTTGTTTGTCTTTCCGACTGTAAATACTTGTCTTACTTCTGCTTGACCTAATGCAATTTCTTTAATTTCAGGCTGCAACAAGTTCAACATTGTTTGCTCTAAATCTTCCAATACTTGGTAGATGATATTATATTTCTTAATTGTAATACCCTCTTTTTCAGCAGCTATTTGTGCATTTGTATCTTCTTTTACTGAGAAGCCCAAAATAATTGCATTACTTGCACTTGCCAGCATAACGTCTGCTTCCGATATATCTCCGACTCCAACGTGAACAATTTTTGTGATAATTTCCTTTGATTCAAGTTGAGATACGCCTTGAGATACCGCTTCTGCCGCACCATGAGTATTTGCTTTAATAATTAAGTTTAAGTGTTTAATATTTTCATCACCGTTGCCGACTTGTTCATTTCTGATGTGAGCAGGCTTCATTGCATCAAGTTTTGATGTTCTTTCTTTTTCTTTTCTTTCTTGGCAGATAGTTCTCATAACTTTTTCGTTTTCTACTGCTTCAAAAGTATCACCGGCCTGAGGTACTTCTGTTAAACCTAAAATTTCAACAGGAGTAGATGGACCTGCTTCTTTTATTCTTTCTCCGGAGTCGGATAACAATGCTCTGACTTTACCGCAAACAGAACCTACTACAAAGCAATCACCTGTGTGAAGAGTTCCGTTTTGAACAAGTAATGTTGCAACAGGGCCTTTGCCTTTATCAAGTTTTGCTTCAATTACAACACCCGTTGCTCTTGCTGATTTATTTGCTCTCAGGTTTTGAACTTCTGCTAACAACAAGATATATTCAAGAAGTTCATCAATACCGGTACCTTGTAACGCACTTACTTTAACACAAATTGTATCGCCGCCCCATGCTTCAGGTACCAAACCGTATTCGGTTAACTGTTGTAATATTTTATCAGGATCCGCACTCGGCTTATCAATTTTGTTAACAGCTACGATAATAGGTACTTCTGCTGCTCTTGCGTGGTTAATAGCTTCAATTGTTTGAGGCATGATACCGTCATCAGCCGCAACTACTAAGATTGCAATATCCGTAGCCTTTGCACCTCTGGCTCTCATTTCCGTAAAGGCTTCGTGCCCCGGAGTATCAATGAATACAATTTTTTTGTCTTTATTATCTTCAAGATAAACCGTATAAGCACCGATTGATTGAGTAATACCGCCGACTTCGGTTGCCACGATTTTGTGTTTTGAAGCACGAATAGAATCTAACAGTGTTGTTTTACCGTGGTCAACGTGTCCCATAATACTAACAACAGGAGCTCTTGTTTCAAGAAGTGCTTCATCAACATTTTTGATAGCTTTTTCTTTTTCTTCTTTTTCAAGCTCTTGTTCTATATACTCATTTAAGTCTTCGTCAAGAACTTCGATTTCAAAGTTTTCGCAAACTTTCTTTTGTGTATCGATATCGATAACTTGGTTTACGGTTGTTAAAATACCTTGCATCATAAGAAATTTTACGACATCAGCAGGTGTTTTGCCTATTTTTTCTGCTAATTCACCGACTGTTAAAGGTTGATTAATAACAACTTGAGTAATAGCTTCAACTTCTCCGCTTTCTTTTGTCTTTTTCTTGTGTTTTTGAGAAATTGCTTTTTCTAAGCTGATTAACTCTTGTTCTTCTTCCTTATTTTTATATTGTTTTTTCTTATCTTTCGGATTTGCTTTTTTCTTGTAGGCACCGCCTTGAGCTGATTTTCCGTCATAGATATCTTGCGGAATTACGTGGTGCTGGATAGGCTTTTTGTTAAATGACGGTTTATCGGATTTTTCTCTGTTTTCATCATTTTGACGTTGAGGTCTTTCTCCTCTTTGCTTATCAAACGGTTTTCTATCAGGTCTGTCCGGACGTTGAGGTCTGTCTTGTCTGTCATTTCTGTCATTTCTGTCAGGACGTTCCCCTCTTGGCGGGAACTTATAATTTTGTTTTTGAGCTTGAATTTTCTTTTGTTTTTCAGCTTCTTGTTGTCTTTGTCTGTTTGCAGAAGCTATCATCTCTTGACGTCTTTTTTGACTGTTTCTGTTGTTATATTCTAACAACGATCGTATTTGAGGAATTGGTTGCGGCTTTTCTTCAACGGGAGCTTTTTCTTCAACTTTTACTTCTTCTTTTATCGGTTGTACAACTTTTTCTACGGGTTTTTGCTCTTGTTTCTTTTCAACAACGACAGTTTCTTTAACTTTTTTTACTTCTTCCGCTTTTTTAACAGGCTCTTGTTTCGTGGTTTCTTCTTTAGCAGGAGCTTTTGCCTTTTTTATAATAAATGCTTTCGGTTTTTTTGCGGGTTCTGAAGATTTCGGCTTTTCAAAAGACTTTTTAATTTTCTCGATTTGAGCAGGTG
>CAVEOW010000198.1:0-3644 GCA_963617295.1 bacterium
GTGCAGAAGCAATCGTTGTAATTAAAGCGTTGCAGGAAGACATCGTTCCTCCGACAATCAATCTTGATAATTTGGATGAAGAAATTCCTCATCTTGATTTTGTACCGCATAAGGCAAAACACAAAATTGTAAATACCGCTCTTTCAAATTCGTTTGGGTTTGGCGGACATAATGCGGTTCTTATGTTTGAAAAAGCAAAATAACCTTACTTTGCAGTTAAAAGTACATTTTGTTGTTCATCAAACGTAAACTCTATAAATTCATCTTCGTTAGGAATTTCAAACGTTTCAACTTTGTTGACACTATTAAAGCCGACGTCATTAGCGTAGGCTTCATTAACGTAAGAATATCCGAATAACAATAAAATCATTACAAGAGCCATTAGTCCGATAATTATTGCTGCTCGTTTATAGCTGTATTTGTGATGAGTTTCGTTTTCTTTTTTTAATTTTTTTACGATATTTTTTGCATAATTAAAATGGGTATTATTTTTATACCACTCAAAAGAATCTCTTATATTATTTCTCAGGTTGTAAGCAACCGCTAACTCGCTTCTTGCTGATTTTGATTTTAAAAGATACTTTCTAAACTTTATACTCTCATCATAATTTAATTCATCATCAAGATAAGGAGAAATGTTGCTGTAAAAACTTTCGTATTCTCTAATATTAAAAATGCGATCTGCTTCAATTTTTTCAAACTCGTTTAACAATTTTTCGTATTCAAAGCGTAAATTGTTCAATACGTTTTTCATAGTAATATATTTTTCATAGCATGCAGGACATTTTTTTAAGTGCATTTTCACAAAATTAACCTCATTCCAAGGCAATTTATTTTCAATATATGCACTAAGCATTGATTCTACTTTTTTGCAAACGAATTTAAACACAATAATTCTCCTAACTTAAATAAGGTTTTAAACCTTCTTGTAACTTACTTCTTGCTCTTGAAATTCTTGACTTTACCGTTCCGACATTTGTTTGAGTGATTTTTGCTATGTCTTCATAACTCAAACCTTGAAGCTCCCTTAAAATAATTACTATTTTAAAATGCTCCGGCAATTTACAAATCATTTCTCTAATCATGCCTGATAACTCCATATCCAATGTTTTTTCATCGGGGTTAGATTTATTATCACAAATATTAAACACGGCAGGCTCGGAGTTATCATCATCCAGCCAAAAGGAATCAATAGAGATTGGTTTTAAACTCTTTTGTTTTTTTCTTAACTCGTCATAAAAAAGATTAGAAATAATTTGCCCTAGCCATGCTTTAAAAGTTTTTGGATTTTTTAAGTTTTTAATATTTTTAGACATTCTGAATAATGCTTCTTGGGTCAAATCAGCAATATTTTCACTATTTGCACCAAGAAAACAGAATGCTGCATATACATTTTTCTGCTCTCTTTTTATTAACTCTTCAAGAGCCGAATAGTCGTCATTTTTTGCTTCGTTAATTAATTCAAGCACATTCATTTCTTTATATTTCTTTTTTATTAAAGCCATTCCCAAAAAATACCCCTATAAATTAAAGATGATTTTTTATATAATCAAAATAAGCAAAAGGTCTGCTAACTTCTATGACCTGATAGGATAAACTTTTAGATATACATTTTAAGATAATGAATATAAACAAACTAAGACTTAAAGACAGAAAGAAATATTTAATTGTAAGTTTAAAAAATGCAAATGATGATTTTTTAGATTTTGTTGCTGCACAATTAAATTCAGGAGTTGATATAATTGAGGTCAAGGGTGATGACCTTAATGCTAAGACGGTTATCGAACAAGTAAAAATAATCAGAGAACTATGTTCAATATATAATTCCTTATTAATAATTTATGACAGAATTGATATTGCATTAGCAGTTGAAGCGGATGGTGTTGTTATAAATTCAAACGGTATTCCGATTGAAAAAACAAGAGAACTTATCGGACACAATATGATTTTAGGGTTTTACGATGAACCCGCCGAAAATTTTGAATTGCCATGCCATGTTGATTACATAATTTCAGATAATAAACATAAAAATTCAGCGAATATCCCGATTTTTACGTCGGATGAAGAAAATAGAAATTCTTTAACCGTAAGGTATTACAAAAAAATCTAAGATTAAAATTAAAAAGATTAAAAAAATGCTTGACTATAAATTATGCTTTAGATAAACTAATAATTGTTGAAAGGCTCCCATCGTCTAGAGGCCTAGGACACATCCCTTTCACGGATGCGGCAGGGGTTCAAATCCCCTTGGGAGTACCATTTAAAAAGAGCCTTATGGCTCTTTTTTTATATCAACATTTGTATATTAACAGTTTGAAATACAACAATTCCATAAATTGAGTCGTTTAAAATTATTTACATTATAATTTTGTTAATGCAAAATTATTCTAATTGTCTAAGATTTGACATTACTATTTTCAATTGTTACCCTATTATATATTTTTTATCGGTTTACAAGGGTTTCCTACGGCAACAACATTTGCAGGAATATCTTTTGTAACAACACTGCCTGCCCCGATTACTGCGTTATCACCGATTGTAACATTAGGTAAAACCGTTACATTTCCGCCAAACCAAACATTATTCCCAACTTTTATCGGTTTGGCAGTTTCATATAAAGTATTTCTTTCATCAGAATTCAGCGGATGAATTGCGGTGTAAAATCCACAATTAGGACCGATTAAAACGTTATCCCCAAAAGTAACTTTTGCACAGTCTAAAATTACGCAGTTGTGATTGATGTAAAAATTTTCTCCAACTTCAATATTATATCCGTAATCGCAAAAGAAATTTGATTCAACCGCAATTTCCTTGCCTGTTTTACCAAAAATTTGTTTTATTAATTTTGCTCGTTCTTCTCTTTGAGAGGGAAGAATTGTATTATATTTAAAACACAAATCCTTAACTTTTTCTCTATCTTTCATTAATATTTCATCATTTGCAAAATATGATTCACCATTTACCATTTTCTCTCTTACAGACATTGTTCTAGCCCCTATTATGCTTTTATTTAATACCTTTTTATCACTAATTACAAAATACCACAACAATTTTGTAGTTATAATTATTAATAAAAGTTTACATGTTTTTATAAAAAAAGCATTTTTATTTTTTTTCGGTAGTTTATTTTCATGTAAGAAATTAGGTAGCCGTATGAAAATATCTGCATTAAATAACATTAGTAACAAGACAATAGAAAACGAAAATAAGAAAATTAACAGTGAAAATAAACCTGTTACAAGCGTGAATATAACTTCTTTAACAAAAGATTCTCTATCAGAGGCAATAGGAAGATCTCAAGTTGTAGCTTTTAAAGGTATAAACAGATCTGATACCATTAATTTTAAACATACTTGCAGTGATGATGATCGTGATGAAGAAATTAATTATAACAAAACAACCGGTGTATTTACTCATGTTGTTAAAGATTTAGACGGAAAAGTTGTATTAAGTGAAGTCTTTAATCCTCAAGAACATACTCAAAATGTTGTTAAAATTGATAAAAACGGTAATACAACAAGAATTATAACCACAATCGACGGTGAAAAGAAAATTACGGATGATGCAAAAGGAAGAAGACTATATTACAGAGAAGATAATTTTGCAAACCAAACAACATATGAAGAAATAACGGAACATGAGAT
>CAVEOW010000199.1:0-3624 GCA_963617295.1 bacterium
AATGGCGTCTTTAGGTTATACCTTTGATGAAATTTTATTGCATTACTACCAAGGAATAAGACTTGCAACAATACCCATAAAAGTTTATCCTAACAGAAAAGTAAATGACAGAATTTTCTACAGTGAATATGAAAATGCAGAAGTTGTAGTAAAAAATTACGGACATTACAACAAACTTATTATATATATAAATAATAAAGAATTAACCGTAAAATTAAAAGATGAACTTACAAAAGTTGATATTTCAAGATATGCAGAAAAGGGAGAAAATAAAATTTCCTACCTGCTGCCTGATAACGACAATCACCACTCTTATGTTGAAATTCACATTGTAGTAAAAGAATAATAACCGCTATTAATTTTACTTACCGGCTAATATTTTGCTTGTTGATTTTCCGCCTGCTTCTACAATACCACCGCACGCATAAGGTTTATAATTAACCCCTGAATTATAATCTGTCTTAGTAGCAGAAAGAAAATGTAAATCATGCCCCCACTTATTAGGACCTTTTTGCCCATTCACATCAAATGCAACGATTTTCGCATTTTTGGTTCCGTAAGTAAAGAAAATCATACCGTCCGCAGTAATAAAAGCAGAAGACACGGTTTTTATTTGGTCTTTTTTAAATCCACCACATCCGCTAACTCCCGCATTCATTTGATAATCATCCCCATCAGGGTTATTTTTCATCCAAATAGTATCAAGTCCTTCATAGTCAGGAATACAACCATTTGAAAAAGCATTAGAATCACAAATTTTAACAACATTCATATTTTTTAGAAAAGAATTATATAATAAAGCACATTCGGAATTTACTCCATTGTAATCTCTCGGCAAAGAATCGTCAGTTCCTGACATGACATATTTTTTACACGTGCCGTCCTCATAACGCTCCTTACATTCAATTGCCCCGTAAGGATTTGGCACATAATACCCGCACAATGCATTATAACCCTCTTGTACATAAAATTTATTTGCAGCATTATCAAGAACACTTTTAGCCTTCCAAACTCCTGAACGATACTGATTCCATTTATAACTGTTGTAAAGCAACGGTACGGTAATTGCAGCGACAACACCAATAATAGCGAGAGTAATTAATACCTCACTAAGAGTAAAAGCCTTTAAGCTGTAGGGGGGGGGTAAATTTCTTTTTCATTTTTCGTCTCCTTATTACCTTTTAAACATTGTAGCATTTTGAATATAATTTATCAAGGAAAAATCTAACCAAACAGAAAAATATAACATGAAATACTATGAAAATTTTCTTTAGAATATATAAATAAACTTGCCATAAGTATAAACCCAAGAATACAATGAAAAAAGCAGAAAAGGATTTTTTATGGAAGGTATAAAACAAAATAAACAACTGATGATTGTTTTATGGGTATTTATTATAGTGTCAATTGTTCATATTCTATATGCAACTATTACAATGAGGGGCATGTATTTAGATGCCTGTGCGTGGATGGTTGTATTGTTAAATAATTTTTCAAATAATATTGTTGATGTTGTACATATTCCAGAAATAAGAAATATTACAGTAGCAATTCCTCAGATTCCGGTTTTAGCATCATATTTTCTTTTAGGAATAAAAAGTAAAACAGCTCTTGTAATGATATATTGTTTCTCACAATTTTTCCTACCATTTTTATTCTTGGGGTTACACTATAAATTGACCAAAAGAACCGGCAAATATGATGTGTTTTTATTAAATTTGTTTGTTTATTGTGCAGTATTAATTCCTTTTTCTATCTTTTCTGTAGTAGAAACACTTATTGGAGCAACTTTGCAATTTATTTTATGGAACTATCTCGTAAGCGATATTGAATATAAAAAAACGGATTTAATATGGATTACTTTATTATCTGTAACAATGTATGAAATATACGAATATACAATATTTCTTTCTCCGTTATTTTTATTAGCTGCAATCTTAAAGGCAAAAGAAGAAAAAAGAATAAAGGAAAGAGTTACAAAACTCTTAATTGGATTTTCTTTTATAGGAGTAGGTTGTTATATTCTATGTCATACATTAAGATCTGAATTGCTCCTTAATGCAACTGTAAGGTTTTCAGGAGAAATGACGGATTATTTCTCAAAACTTTTTGAATTAAACAGTTTAGTATCAATAACAACAATATTACTAATAATTATTTTCTTTTTTGAAAAATCAAAAATAGGAAATTGGAGTTTCACATTTTTGAGCATAGTATTTATCGGGATAATATGGAGATTGTTACAAACACTTCCTATTTCGTTAGTTCCGATGTGGGAACAACATTTAAGGACTATTCCGTGTTGGCTCTTACCTATAATTTTTGTTTATATGCTAATTGCCGAAAAATTCAATTTGAAATTAAACAGTATTAAATACCAAAACATATTAATAATTATTCTCTTATGCGGAATAATGCAATCGAGTTGGCAAATAGTTAATACTTATTATTGGGATAGAAATGTTCAATATATGAAAAAAGAATTAGCAGAATGCAACGCTCCATTATATATTCCGTCCGAACATAACGAAATTTCATCATTTGAAAATAATGATTTAAGAAGATATATCTGGCATAGTGTATATGCTCCTATGAGTATAATTTTTTCACCGAATTATGAGCAAAAAACACTGCTGGTTAATTATGATAAAATTGTCGATAATGGAAATCTTACTTTTAGAGAAAGACTTTATGTCATAGATGATTCCAAAATGAGTATCCCATTTAAATACACTATTAGTATAAAAAATAAATTTTGGGATTTAACCAATTGTGCAAAAGATTTGGATGAATACAATAAAATAAATAACATTAAAACTGACTCATAAAAATGAGCATGATACATAAATTTATACACCCATAATTACTACTTTAAAATTTTTTTTTATATCTGATAATAGAGGTATAAAATATAACTTAAAGGGAGAAATTATAATGAAAAGAGTTTTATTATGTATTATGGACGGTTGGGGTATTAATACCGACGGTTCCAAAGATGCAACAAAAGTGGCAAATACTCCGAATATAGACAGATTTTACAAAGAAGAAAAAAATATTCAAATTTATGCTGACGGAGAACACGTAGGTTTACCTCACGGTCAAATGGGAAACTCCGAAGTAGGACACTTAAACATTGGTGCAGGAAGAGTTGTTTACCAAGATTTAACAAGAATCAACAAATCTATTAAAGACGGTGACTTCTTCACAAATGAAAAATTTTTAAATGCAGTAAAACACGTTAAAGAAAACAATTCTGCTCTTCACATGTTTGGATTAGTTTCGACAGGCGGCGTTCACAGCTCACTTGAACATATATTGGCATTAATTGAATTCGCAGGAAGACAAGGACTTAAAAAAGTTTACTTACACGCATTTTTAGATGGCCGTGATACACCGCCCCAAAGTGCTGTTGAATTTCTACAAGTAATTGAAGATAAATTAAAAGAACAAGGACTTCCTCCTGTAGCTTCTGTTTCAGGCAGATACTATGCAATGGATAGAGATAACCGTTGGGACAGAGTCGAAAAAGCATATAATATGTTGATATTAGGCGAAGGCAATAAAGCTGACAGTGCAATTGATGCAGTTAAAGCTTCTTATGAAAACGGCATTACGGATGAATTT
>CAVEOW010000200.1:0-3621 GCA_963617295.1 bacterium
ACAATACAAGAACCCTCTTTAACTTGACCGTACAGATTTTTTGCAAACTCCGAATATTCATTTCCGTCAACGTATGGCCACATATTTCGGCATAAAATAAGATCGGGATTTTCGGAATTAATATTTTGAACTTCCTTTAAAATATTTTTTTGCTCAAAAGGCATAATAGAATTTTGTATCGGTTTTAACAAAAAGCATACAAAATCACCTCTATATACGTCATCTCTTACATAAAAGAAGTCTTGGCATTCGCAATCTTTTAAATTACGTTCAAAAAGAAGTCTTAAAAAAGCAGAGTTATCATAATCGGAAGCGAAAAAGTTTACTTTTCCGCCTTTTAATGTATCATTTGCGGTTTTTACGTTTTTTGCTTCAATATCAGATGGCATTATAGGAAAAAACTTTTCGGCTTTTTCTCCAAATTTTCCGAGTAACAAGCCTGACAGAGTAAAAACTTCATCTCCCGCAGATGAGCCGAAAACGTAGGTATTTACTTTTGGTGAATCTTTAAAATGTTCTTTTAGAAAATCTCCAAAATCTTTCCAGTTAATGTCTTCACGAAAAAACTCCGTTGTTGTGATATTATAAACCTTATTTTCGTTATAAATTCGTCCTCTTTCTTTCGGAATAGTTGATACAAACGTATCCGCTTCTTTGTTGTTTTGTTTAAAAAAATCGGACTTGAAAGAAGATGTTTTTATATTTTGTATTTGTGAAGTTGAATTTATCGGGAGAATTTTCATAGTGTTTTTGTTTTACGTTTCTTCTTCTTTCTAAAAAATGAATATAAAATAATTTGCTAAAAAAATAACCGAGTATTAACTCGGTTATTTTTGTTTATTTATACTTATTATGATTATTTATCAGCTAAATACTCATTTATTGCTTTTGCTGCACGTTTACCTGCACCCATTGCATTGATTGCAGTTGAAGAGCCTGTAGGAGCTACGTCCCCGCCTGCATAAATACTGTCAAGTGATGTAGCACCTGTTTCAGCATTAATTACAATGTATCCTTTCGGGTTTGTTTCCAAGTCCATGCAATCTTTTTTCATTGAAGATTGTATTGTAGGGTTTGGACCTGTACCTAATGCAACAATTACCGTATCAACATCAAGAACGGTAGTCTTACCTGTCGGAACAGGTTTACATCTTCCTGATTCATCAGGTTCACCTAATTCCATTATTTCAAATTCCATTCCGTTTACATATCCGTCTTTATTAAAGATTTCTTTCGGAGCATATAAGAACTTGAATACAATACCTTCTTCTTTTGCGTGTCTTATTTCTTCTAATCTTGCAGGAAGTTCTTTTTCTGTTCTTCTGTATGCAATATAAACCTCTTTAAATCCGATTCTTACCGCAACACGAGCAGCGTCCATTGCAACATTCCCACCGCCGATGATTGCTGCTTTTTCTCCGACTCTGATAGGTGTAGCAGTGTCAGGTAAATTAGCTTGCATTAAATTAACTCTTGTTAAAAATTCATTAGCGGAATATACCCCGTTGAGGTTTTCGCCTTTAATACCCATCATTTTGGGTAATCCTGCACCTGAACCGATAACAATAGCGTCAAAGCTGTCCTCTTCAAGTTGTTTTATTGTTATTGATTTACCTACAACAACGTTAGTAACAAATTTTACTCCCATTTTCTTTAGGTTTTCAATTTCTCTGTCTAAGAAAATTCTTGGTAATCTGAAAGGAGGAATACCGTATCTTAAAACACCGCCTAATTTGTGCAATGCTTCAAAAACAACAACCTCATGTCCTGCTCTTCTTAAATCGGCAGCAGCACTGATACCTGCACAACCTGAACCGATAATAGCTACTTTTTTACCGCTTGGTTTTATTTCCCCAACTTTTAATGAAGTTAAATCGCCGACATATCTTTCTAATGCACCGATTGCAATAGGCTCTGATTTAATACCTAAAACACATTTTCCTTCACATTGGTGTTCTTGAGGGCAAACTCTTCCGCAAACTGACGGAAGTAAATTAGATTGTCTTATTATATCTCCTGCTTTATCAATTTCGCCTTCTTTTACTGCGTGTATAAATTGCGGAATGTTTACATTAACAGGGCAGCCTTGTACACATCTCGGGTTTTTACAATTTAAACATCTTGAGGCTTCAAGTTTTGCCTGCTCATCAGTTAAATTAGTTTCTACCGCATCAAAATTGGTACGTCTTACTAATGCATCTTGTTCATGTTGTTTTTGTCTTACTGTCATAATATCTTCCTTTTGAATTCGGCTTACTATTTATATTTTCAAACAAAATTATACTATAAGTAAAAAATTTTTTCTTTATGTATAATATTTCTATACAATTAACGAGGGTTATTAAATGAAAATTAATGAAAACTATTTAAAATTGGAAGACAGTTATTTGTTCTCAACGGTTGCCAAAAAGGTTGCAGAGTATGCAAAGAACAACCCCAATGCAGATATAATTAAACTGGGCATTGGCGACGTAACTTTGCCTCTGGCACCTGTTGTTGTTGAGGCTATAAAAAAAGCTGCTGATGAAATGGGTGTTCAATCTACTTTTAAAGGCTACGGACCCGAACAAGGTTATGCCTTTTTGCGTGAAGCTGTTCAAAAGTACTATGAAAGAAAAAATGTTTCATTAGAAGCTGATGAAATATTTATATCTGACGGTGCAAAAAGCGATTTAGGGAATATATTAGATTTATTTGATAAAGATAATGTTGTATTAATTCCTGATCCTGTTTACCCAGTTTATGTTGATACAAATGTTATGGCAGGCAGAGAAATAGTTTTCATAGACGCAAACGAAAGTAACGGTTTTCTTCCGTTGCCTGATGAAAATATTAAGTGCGATATCATCTACATTTGTTCTCCAAACAACCCGACCGGTGCCGTATATACAAAAGACGCACTGAAAAAATGGGTTGATTATGCACTTAAAAATGATGCTGTAATAATTTTTGACGCAGCTTACGAATGTTTCATTAAGTCAGAAGATTTACCAAACAGTATTTATGAAATAGACGGTGCAAAAGAATGTGCTATTGAATTTTGTTCTTTCTCAAAAACAGCAGGATTTACAGGTACACGTTGCGGATATACGGTTGTTCCGAAAACATTAATAAGAGGCGGAGCCGTACTTAACAAATTCTGGGTAAGAAGACAAACAACCAAATTTAACGGAGTTCCTTATATTGTTCAAAAAGGTGCAGAAGCAGTATTTTCGGAAGAAGGACAGAAACAAATTCGTAAAAATATTGAATATTACAGTGAAAATGCAAAAATCATCTCCGATACAATGGATAAAAAAGGAATTTGGTACACAGGAGGAAAACATTCTCCGTATATTTGGTTAAAGTGTCCTAATAATATGTCATCTTGGGAGTTTTTTGATTATCTTTTAAATAATATTGCTGTAGTAGGTACTCCGGGTGCAGGGTTTGGAAGAAACGGAGAAGGATACTTCAGGCTCACATCTTTCGGAAACAGAGAGCGAACAATCGAAGCAATGGAAAGATTTTCTAAATTATTTTAAAAATAAAAACTGAATTAAAACCCTAAAACCGTACAAAGTAAAAAGTCAGTTTTAGGGTTTTAAAATTTTAGGGGTAATCTTATAATATATTCAAGAT
>CAVEOW010000201.1:0-544 GCA_963617295.1 bacterium
CTTGTTATTATTGGTGTTATTGCAGCAATCACTGTCCCCAATATTATACAAACAACCGAAAAACAAGAAATTGTTTCAAAAGTTAAAAAAGCATATTCCGTATCACAACAAGCCTCATACAGAATAGCAATTGAAGATGGGGTTCCTGTTGGGGATTACAGTTTAATGAGTGAAGACGAATTTTTTGATTCTTTTGCTAAAGAGGTTAATACAAATAAACTCTGTAAGACCGCATCCGGTTGTTTTACTGATAAAACATTCAAAACTTTAAGTGGCGAAGATTGGACTCAATTTAATCGGGGAAATTCTTTTATTACAGTTGACGGAATAGCATTTCAGTGGAATAAATCTTCTGACTATTGGGCTTGCCGTGATAAAGGTTTATCTCCTGAAGATGAAGAGAATTGTATCGGACGGTTTGTTGTGGTCGTAAATGGACCTGCTAATCCTAACCAATTTGGCAAAGATGTTTTCTTCTTTTTAGCAATAAAAGATAAAGGGATTGTTCCTGCAGGTGCTGCAACGACAAGTGACTGCTATAAGC
>CAVEOW010000201.1:554-1381 GCA_963617295.1 bacterium
ATCGAATATTACTAAAAATTGCTATTTAGAGGAACAATTTAATTATATAAGGGAAATAAAGAAAAATTCCTACAACAACGCTTATTATTGCAACCAAAAGCACCATTCCTGCTGACATATCTTTTGCCATTTCTACAAGTTTAGAGTAACTGTTCTTATAAACTGCATCAAGTGTAAACTCTATTACTGAATTCAGCATTTCGCAGACAAGAACAATTGCAATCATAATAAGCAATATGCATTTATCTGTAGAACTAAATCCAAGGATAATTGCCAGTACAAATGCAGTTATTGCAATTATAACTTCAATAACAAAATTTCGTTGTGAGCTTATTGCTAATTTTAAACCCCTAACTGCGTTTGATATACTTTCAACCACGCTTGATGACTTAAACCTTGTCATTTTACAACTGCCTTTGCTTTATTTTGTACCTCTACCATGAAATTATAATCTTCTTCGCTTTGGTGGTCAAAACCCAGCAGGTGCAATATCCCGTGGGCTATTATATAGTAAAGTTCATCTTCAAAAGTAGTATTGTTTTCTTTTGCCTGTGTTTCAATTTTATCTAATGAAACAACAATCTCCCCAAGATGAATTTCTCCGTCTATGATAAATCTTTCTTCTTCCGATGAGTCTGCAAATATAGCAAAAGTAATTACATCAGTCGGAGAATCTTTATGTCTGTATTCTTTGTTTATCCTGTGGATATCTTCATTTGTAGTTAAAACAATATCCCAAAATACTTGTGAATACTTTTCATTTGCAAGGAAAGATAAATCCATAACATTTTTTTGCTCAAAAATATAATCTGCAATCTTAACAACAT
>CAVEOW010000201.1:1391-3600 GCA_963617295.1 bacterium
AATTTTTACTTCATCAATATTGTAGCTTTCATATAAGTTTTCTATAAAAATATTAATTTTCGTTTTTGCCGGTTTCATCTTGTTTCATTTGCTCTTTATTTTGAATATCTTCAATTGCTTCTTGATATTTAATTCTCTTGTGGAATACGGAACGAAGTACTCTTGAAAGAGTTTCTGCAATTATTTTTATATCTTTTAATGTCAATGGACTATCAGATAATTGATTATCATCTAATCTGTCTTTGATAATTTTGTGTATTAAAGCATCCAGCTCTTCTTGAGAGTGGTCTTTTAATGTTCTTGAAGCTGATTCAACCGCATCTGCAATCATTAATATTGCAGTTTCTTTTGTATTCGGTTTTGGTCCTGTGTAGCGGAATTGTTCTTCTTTAACATTTTCCGCCCCTTCTTGTGCCACTGCCTGATTATAGAAGTAGCTTGCCAAAGAATCCCCATGGTGTTGAATGATAAAGTCTTGAATAACTTCCGGAATATTATATTCTTTTGCATAAGCAAGACCGTCTTTTGTGTGTGATGTGATAATCATTTTGCTTGAACGGGGTGTCAATTTTTCGTGAGGGTTCTCTATTCCGCTATAAGTTTGGTTCTCAACAAAGAACAGAGGTCGAACAATCTTCCCTACATCATGATATAAAGCTCCGACTCTTGCTAAAACAGGGTTTGCCCCGATTGCTTCGGCTGCTGATTCTGCCAAATTGGAAACTCTTAAACTGTGTTCAAATGTTCCGGGTGCAGCTTCATGCAATTTTTTAAGTAACGGTTGATTATAATCCCCTAATTCTGCCAAGCCGAATTGAGTAATTACTTTAAACCAGTTTTCTAAGAACGGAAGTATGCCGACTGCAAAAACACCTGATAAAAATCCGTTCAATATGCCTGCTAAAATATCTTGAATTAATCTGTCAAGACCTAAATCATAATATACGCATAAAATGATTATTAACATCGAAAGTGAAGTGTAAGCTCCAACTTTTATTAAATCATATCTTCTTGAATATTTTATTATTGTCATACCTATTGTTGCAACAATTACAGACAATATAAATACTGACATAGCCAATGCCGAGAATTGCAAAGACAATGTAATGATAGTAAGCAGCGTAACCGTTATGAAAAAAGATGTTCTCGGATTTAAAAATACCGATAAGATAATAGCAAAGAATGGGAACGGAAGTATAAATACCGACCAGTTAACAGGTAAAACAGTTGCCAGTGCTGCAATCAGTAATGATAAAACTGCAACAAGGGACATGTGTCTTTTAGTCAGGAGTTTAGGCTCAAAATACTTTAAGTAACCGAATACCGAGAATATACCTATACCGACAAGGCATAAAATTCCGAGGATACCCTTATAATTAATTCTTAAAATATTGTAGCCGGCTTTGCTTAATGCTTCTTTCTTTACTTGCGTAACAGGTTCCCCGACTTTTATAATCGTATCACCTTTATTGAATTTTACTTTAATCGGAGCAACCGTATCTCTTGCATTTTTTCTTGCATTTGCGGTAGCTTCTTCATCAACAATCATATTCGGAACAATAACTTGCTCCAATAAATAAGTTATTATTCTTACTTCTTTATTTGTAGTATTTAAGTCAATATTTCTTCTTATAATTTTTGCAAGATTGTTTTCTTCCAAATCTTTTTCAGTAATACCCTCGCTTAATACATTAATCAAGGTGCCGTTTGAAATATCAAAAACTTTATTTAACGCTTCTTCATTTGCATTTAAGAAAAATCCTACTACCATTGACCCGGATGAAACATCCGATAAATCAAGAACAACTTCAAGTTCTTTTTTCTTTTCATATTCACTTAAATCACTGTGTCTGATATCTTTTATTTGTTCGATAAACTCGTTTAAGTTGTTTTTTATGTAGATGTCATCCCCCGGAGTATAAATAAAATCAACCTTTTGTGCAACTTCTTTTCTGCGAACTTCCGTTTTTATCGTATCAATAACTTCAATGTTTTTAGGTGCAACTACCATTACTTTACTTGTGTTATCAGCATCTAAAATCGGCTGAAAGAAAAAGTATTTTGAAACTAATATTCCCGTAAAAACTAATGTGAAAGAAATGATTAATGCCAGATTTGTTAATCTTTTCGGCGATTTAAAATATTCCAAATTTTTTTCTATATTGAGTCTTTTCATAATATTCACTTATTTCTTATTACTACACTAATT
>CAVEOW010000202.1:0-3597 GCA_963617295.1 bacterium
TTATATGGTTTACGGTTTCTTCCGCCTGTTTTTGATTTTCAATAACTTTATTAAACATAAATTTCTTTTTTATATTTATTATTAAACTCTCTTTAAAGTTTTTTAAATACTCATAAATTGAAGAATCAATATATTTTGAATCATCTATAAATGAGGATAATATCTCATTTATAACAAAAATCGAATCTCTTGCGTTATTTGATTTTATTGAGTTTGATAAAATGTTTAAATTTAACAACAACTTTTTATATGTTTCAAGTACAACTTTTTTCTTTTGAGGTAATGTTTCAAGAAAATATTTTTTAGTTGTTTCATATCCTCTTTCAATCAATTTTTCTTTTTCATTTTTATCAAGTGTAAAATCAAACATTATGACATCTTTTGTATCTATAATTACATAGTCGTATCTGTCATTTTCATGGTAAAGATTGTATATATTTTCTGTTGATAAATACCAAATTGTACTTAAAACAGAATTAACATAATCCAAAGGATTTTTAATTTCCTGATTTTCCCTTGAACCTTCTAATCTGAACTCAAGCAGTCTGTTTTCGGATGTATTTAAGTCCGTAAAAACTTTCCACGCCGGCCAGCTTTTTATTAAATCCCCGTCAACAAGTATTGCGTTTCCATAGTTTACGGGTTTCATAAGCCCCGGCATGCCTGCAGATACTCTTACCGCAAAAGCTATTTCTTCATCTGGAGTATTCTCTTTTGAAAATATAAACGGAGTATTAGTATTAATATCAAGGGTTAAAATGTATAAATTCTTTTCAATATCTTTAAAACGAACTCGTTTTGTATCTTTTTTGTAATCTTTACCAAAATATTTTTTTTCGATTTTTTCTCTTAACCAATCTAAGAATATTTCCCCTTTGCTGATTGAAAGGTCAGACTCAAACAAGGAAATATTAATATCACGAAACATATTAAAATTAAAATCGAGAAAGAAGTCTTTTATTTCGTCAATACTGTAGCCGAGAGCAAACAAAGAGGCAAATACGGAACCTACAGATGAGCCTGCAATAGAACTTATTTCAACATTAAACTCTTGCAATGCTTGCATTGCCCCGATATAACACATGCCACGAATAGCACCGCCACCAAACACACAGTTATATTTCATAGAAATCTCCAAAATAACCTGTAAAAAAGCCCGAAGACTTTGAAAGTTTTCGGGCTTTAATATTTTTTATTGGCAATTAGCCGCTTCTTCTTCAGTTACGCCCTTAATTGTCAAGCTGACTTTTCCTCTGTCATCTATTTTAAGAACTTTAACCGTAACGATATCTCCTACATTTAATCTGCCTTCGATTGTATCAATTCTTTCTTTGCAGATTTGAGAGATGTGAACCATACCGTCTTTACCCGGAGCTAATTCAACGAATGCACCGAATTGCATAATCTTTACGACTTTACCTCTGCAAACCATACCTTCAACAGGTTTAAAGGTTATTTGGTTAATCATGTGTTTAGCTATATCAGCACCTTCTTTATCGTTAGAAGTAATTGTAACTCTTCCGTCATCTTGAATATCAATTTCAGCACCTGATGCTTCAATGATACCTCTGATATTTTTACCGCCGGGTCCGATTACAGCTCCGATATCTTCAACAGGAATATTCATTGTAAATATTCTTGGAGCGTATGGAGATAAATCTTTTGCAGGTTCTGTAATTACTTTTCTCATTTCGCCTAAAATATGAAGTCTGCCTTCTTTTGCTTGAGCTAAAGCACGTCTTAAAGTATCATTTGCAATACCTTTAGCTTTCATATCCATTTGAAGAGCCGTAATACCGTCATCATTACCTGTTACTTTAAAGTCCATATCGCCAAGGAAGTCTTCAATTCCTTGAATATCGGTTAATACAACAGGTTCTCTGCCGGGTTCGGTAATCATACCCATTGCAACCCCGCCTATCATACATTTAACAGGAACACCTGCGTTCATTAAAGCCATTGAGCTTCCGCAAGTTGAACCCATTGATGTAGAGCCGTTTGATTCTAATACATCAGATGTAACTCTGATTGTGTATCCGAATTCTTCTTGAGAAGGAAGTGCAGGAATGTTAGCTCTTTCAGCTAAGTGTCCGTGACCTACTTCACGTCTGCCGGGTCCTCTTAATGCTTTAACTTCACCAACGGAGAATCCCGGGAAAATATATTTGTGCATATAAGTTTTTTCTGTTTCAGGGTCAACTCCGTCAAGTTCTTGTTTCATGCCGGGACCTGCTAATGTAGCAACAGAAAGGATTTGTGTTTGACCTCTAGTAAATACGGCAGAACCGTGAGCTCTTGGAATAACACCTACTTCGCACCAAATCGGACGAACTTCCGTCGGTTTTCTTCCGTCAGCTCTAACACCTTCATCTAAAATCATTGCACGCATGATTTTCTTTTCTGCATTTTTAAATTCTTCTGCAACAAAGTCAATGCCTGTTTCTTCGATGATTTGTTTGATGTAGTGATCATCAGGAAGAGCTTCGATTTTTTCTTTAACAAGTTTTTTAGCTTCGTCTAATTTTTCTTGTCTGTATTTTCTGTCGAAGTTGTGATATGCGTCAAAAATCATATCGTGAGCAGTTTCATCAATGATTGTCTTTAATTCGGTTGTATCATAAGGGTTAACAAACTCTTCTCTTACAACACCGCATTCTTGAGCAAATTGAAGTTGAGCTTCACATTGTTTTTTGATTTCAACTTGAGCAAACTCAACTGCTTCCATAATATCGTCTTCAGTAACGAATTTGCAGCCTGCTTCAACCATGATTACACTGTCATGTGTACCTGCAACAACGATATCTAAGTTTGATTTTGCAGCTTCTTGGTGAGTCGGGTTAGCAATAAGTTGACCGTCAACTTTAGAAACTCTGACTGCACCGATAGGTCCTTCAAAAGGAGCTCCTGACAACATTAATGCAGTAGAAGCACCTAACATTGCCAATGTATCGGGTTGATTTTCTTGGTCATAGCTAAATAATTGAGCTACTATTTGAATATCATTTCTATAACCTTTAGGGAATAAAGGTCTGATAGGTCTGTCTATCAAACGTGAAATAAGGATAGCCTTATCACTTGCTTTACCTTCGCTACGGTTGTAACCTCCGGGGATACGTCCGATAGCAGACATTCTTTCTTCATAATCAATTAATAATGGGAAAAAGTCTATTCCTACTCTTGGTTCGGGGCTTACGCAACAATGTACAAATAACATTGTATCTCCGCATCTTACCGTAACTGAGCCGGTAGCAGACTTCGCATATTTACCTGTTTCAATGGTAACTGTCTTACCGCCTACAGGTATTTCGATTTTCTTTGATTCTACCATGTTTTTCTCTTTTCTTTTTTACACTTCAGTATTCGATTATAATTATAACCGAAATATAAATTTATGTATATCTTACCGCCACTTTATATTTAAATAAATTTATAATTTATTTTTTAGAATAATTGTTGTAAAATTTTATTTATGATAGGGCGTGTAGTTAAGATATTTTCAGATTTTTATTATGTTGAAACTCAAACAGGTATTGTTGAGTGCAAGTTGAGAAGTGTTTTAAAAAAGAAAAAAGAAGATGTTCTTACAGGGGATTATGT
>CAVEOW010000203.1:0-554 GCA_963617295.1 bacterium
ATTTTCTCCTTCCTCATATATTTAATAATTTAATACAAAAAAGGAGTTGAATATTCAACTCCTTTTAACTATTTTTTTATTAATTTACATTCACGAAGTAATTTATCATAGTATTGTTGTTTCTCCGCCAGATCTGATATCTTTTCTGCTTCAATCAATCCCTGTTCAAATTTTTGTTTTCTTTTCTACCACCCATCATTTTTAAGCTTTGTTGTTGCATGATAAACCATTGGAACCCCAATTGGTGCAGTTAAGATTAAATCTGTTAAAAATATACCAACAGATAATTCCGCAATATTTTTTCCTTTATTAGGGAAAGGTTTCGGATCTTGATACTTAGTCGGAACATAATCTTCCCATTTGGGCGGTTGTACATTTTGTTTAGATGTTATTGCATTGACTTCCGATATTGGGCATATAAAAACAAGTAATATAAAAAATGATAAAACTTTCTTCATGAAATACTCCTCTTTTCTACTTGTAAGAGATTTTATCATATAAATTTAATTTTTAGAAGCATTTCCTCTGTTGACTTTTAAGAAGATAACCAGCGG
>CAVEOW010000203.1:564-3579 GCA_963617295.1 bacterium
AAATGAAACCAATGCCGCGAATTGGAAAATATCCGCAAATGCACATAATTTTGCTTGAGCAAGTAATTGTTTATATAAAATTGCATTTGCTTTTTTTGCTGCGATTATGCTTGGTCCACTGCTCATAAAATGAAGTTTTAATGCAGAAAAATGTCTTAAAAATACAGAATTTAATACAGACATATTTCCGACCAAATAAGTTTGATGAACCTGTGAAAGTTGAATTGCAAAACTTGCAGCTAAAGAAGTAAACATTGAACCCGTAACACATTTTGATAAACTGTGGACACCTGCTGCGTCAGCGATTTTATCTTTTTCAAGAGTTCCTAACGCCAAAGCCGAAATCGGAACAAGGCTGAATACGGAACCAAACCCGAAGAAAATATTTGAAGTGATTATTGTATATGGAGATACCTGCAGGTTTAAATTTGCACAAAGTGCAATTGATGTACCTAAAAATGCAAACCCTATTGCAATTAATAATCTTGGGTCAAATATTTGGCATAACCTGCCTATAAACAACAATGCAAAGCATGCAACAACCCTGCTGGCAAGGGCAATGCCGGTAAGAGAAGCTGTATAGTGCATTAACCCTTGATAAAATTGCGGTAACAGGATAACCGTTACACAAACCATAATATTAACAAGTACACCGAGAAGAGTCCCAATAACAAAGTTTAAGTCTTTGAATACTTTTAAATTTACTATAGGAGCCTCAATTTCAAGCTCTCTGACTATAAATAAAAACATGCAACCCAATGAGAACAGGCTTAATCTGCATATCCACTCGCAATCAAACCAGCCGTATTGTTGCCCTTTATCCAATACTACCTGCATTGAGAATAACCACAATACCAAAAACAAAAATCCTAAGAAATCTATTTTTTCTTTTTTTCTCTGTTTTGCGGTATCATTTATCGTCAAAGGTATTAATATAAGAGAAATTATACCTATCGGAATGTTAATAATAAAAATCCATTGCCAAGAAATCGTATCGGCAAGTATTCCGCCAACTGTAGGACCCATAATTGATGAAACCATAATTGCAAAAATAAAAATTGCCATAGCGTCACCTTTTCGGTCTTTTGGGAATTCTTGCAATAAAATAGACTGTGATAACGGCATTAATACTCCGCCGCCTATACCTTGAATAATTCTTCCTAAAATCAGAATTACAAGGCTTGGAGCTATAGAACAAATAACAGAGCCGATTGTGAATAAAGTTATAAATATTTTTAAGAAATCTAATCGTCCGAGTTTTCTTGCCAGCCAACCCGTCAACGGTAAAAATATACCGTTTGCAATCATGTAACTTGTTACAACCCACTTTGCTTCATCATTGGTTGACCCGAATGAGCCTGCAATATGAGGGAGTGCTACATTGGTTGCACTTGTTGCCAGAAAGGCAAAGAATGTCGGCATTGTAACTATAAAAGACATTAACCATAACGGAGTCTTTTTTTCTTTTTGAATTTCAATTGTTTCAGCCATTATTTTATTTTAACTTTCGGAACTATACTCATACCGGGGGCAATATTATATTCTGAAATATTCTCGTCAAATACAATTTTTACCGGTATTCTTTGTACAACTTTAACGTAACTGCCTACTGCATTTTCAGGTGGGAATAAACTTGCTTTTGCACCTGAAGCCTTTTGTATGCTGTCAACCTTACCTTTGAATTTCTTATTTGGGTAAGTATCAATTTTAATTGTAACTTCTTGACCGCTTTTCATATTAGTCAATTGTGTTTCTTTAAAGTTTGCTACTATCCACATTTCAGGAGAAACAATAGATGTTACGGGCTGCCCGATTTGAACATAGTTGCCTTTTTCAACACTTCTTGATGATATGTTTCCGTCTTGAGGAGCATATATTTTTGTATAAGACAGGTTAAGTTTTGCTTGTGCAAGTTGAGCTTCAAGTTTTTCTATATTTGCAGCCGTTGCATCATTTTTTGACATTGATGATTGTAAAGCTGCCTGCATTGCTTTTTCTTTATCAAGAGCTTGTTTATATGCAGTTTCCGCCGAATCATATTCTTGTTTTGTGCAAAGCCCCTCTTTTTGCAATTTCTTATATCTGTTGTAGTCTTTTGTTGCAAAATCTAAGTTTTTATTTGCTTGTGCCAAATTAGCTTCGGATTTTTCTATTTCATCAGATGAAACATTAGTGTTTGCTTCCGCCTCTTTTATTGCAGCTTCAAGTTCATTAACTTTGTTTTGATAATCATTCGGATCAATTTCCAATAACAATTGTCCCTCTTTAACAAAGTCATTATCGTTAAAATGTAATGCTACAACTTCTCCTGCTACTTTTGGAGCAACATTAATTAATCTTCCTTCAATAAACGCATCATCCGTTGATTGGTATTTAAGAGAATTAATAAAAGATATAATACTTAAAATAATAAGTACTGCCATTATAATTGACGGGATAACAACTCTCTTTTTTTGATACGGTTTTCTGTTTTTCTTTTTCTTTTCTTTCCAAGCTTTTAATCTGATTTTTGCTTCTTGTTCAAATATGTCTTTCGGCTTTTTTGTCATTTCTAATCCTTTCGGCTCAAGTTCTCCTGTATTTTACTCAGAACTTTAATACAATTGTACATATCGTCATCAGATATGCCGTCTAAGTAACTTTTTCTTGAGCGTTCCATGTTCGGCTCTATTTCTGCTCTGATTTTTTTCCCTTTTTCGGTAATTTTAATTTTATTTACGTGTTTACTGTTTTCTCGTGTTTGAATTTTTTCAATGAGTTCTTTTTCTTCAAGAATTGATAAAATTCTTGTCATATTAGACTTATCTTTATAGAGTTCTTTACATAATTCATTTTGGTGAAGTAAAACATCATCATTAAGCATGCTAAGTACAACATATTGTTCCGGTGTAATGTCATATTTTAATTCCGCAAACATTTCTAAGTTGTGAACTTTAATTGCTCTTCCTGCTTGAACTATTGTATTGACAAGCCCATCTATGAAACAGACAGACCGTTGCCATCCTTTAGAAGTAA
>CAVEOW010000204.1:0-3570 GCA_963617295.1 bacterium
TCATTAAGCCGTTAGAAACAGCCTTAGCAATTGTTTTATTTGCCCAGTGTCCTTGTGGAACATCTTTAAACATATTTGTTGAACAAGTTACATCATCATTAAGGTTAAAACCTTTTACTGCTAATGTAGCCATTTCTGCTCTTGAAACAGGCAAATTCGGTTTGTATGTTCTGTCAGGATAACCTGCTATTACATTATTTTCTGTAAGAGTGTTAATATCACAGCTTGCCCAGTATCCGTCAGGTACATCTTCGAACGCACTGACTATCGGAGCTGCCCCGCCTGTCATAGCTGAGTATTCAAATGGTTCAAGTGATTTTTTCATCACTTCCATACTTGTATTTGTGTGAATTTGTACAGGACATCCGCAACCATCAATATGGTTAGGATTTCTATCAACAGAGATTCCTCTTAAGGCTTGATCTTCCATAATCGGAATAGGAGCGGCTGCTCCTGTTATGTCACCACAGCTTCCGCAAGTCGGAGCTTCTGCAAGCGGAACACCGCCAAAGTTGCTTCTTGAATCATCACCTAAATATAAGGCATTGTTTCTTTCGCCGACAACTTGGTTGTTTCCATAAATCGCATTCGGATAAGCATAAACTTGTTGTTCAAATTTTTTACCCTCAGGCGGATTTGGACATACCGCACATGTAGGGTCGCTCGGAGCCGGACATTGTGCCATTGGCGGACATTGGTTACAATCATCAGTTACAGGTTGACAATTACAACTGCTTTTATCTTTATGACATTTTGGACAAGTTGCTGTTTGCGGAGTTACAGGAGAAGAACATCCGGACAAAGGGCAAGCTGCCAATTGTACATCCGATATTTCGGTTGTTGTTTCTTGTGAAAAACCTGCATTTGTACCTGCCAGCACGCCTATTGTTACTACTGCGGCAAGTGTCAATTTGTTTAATTTCATTTTTCCTCCTTGTCATATAAGGATTGTTACAGGCAATCAATCCTTTTTATTAAATGTGTTTATTTAATATTTCCTACCTAAAGATTATGATTGTTATATCGCTCTTGTTCATTACCGTTTTTATTTATCCGACAGGTCTATTCCTTTAATTTATTAATTTGAATAAAAATAGTAAAACTTCATCTGAATTTTAAGTACAACAATTCATATATTTAAAGTAGGGTATCTTTCCCGTTGTTCATACTTGAGGGTGATTTTTTTGTTAAAAAAAAGACTAAAATAATAATATAAAGAGTAAGGTTGGTTTTGATGAATTTAAATGAGCATTGTTTACTTAATTTTTTAATTAATCCTGATGAGATAACAGAATTAACTGCAATATTTATAAAAAATATGCAAGAAATTGAGTCCAAAATAAAAGATAAAATTTCTAACTGATAAATGTGTTTTATTTTTCTAACAAAAAAGGAGTTTTAAAAACTCCTTTTTATAAATATGTTTAAATGATACTTGAAAATATCCTGTACCAGATATAAATACCAGTAATAATCAATATAACACCACTTATTTTCATAATTATTTGAGAGTATTTAACTATTTTATGCGTATTTTTAAGAATTGATGTAAATATTGCACAAAGAATAATAATTACACATTGCCCTAAAGCAAAAGAAAACAATAGTGAAATCGAAAATATAATATTTGTTGATACCGCTGCAACAGCCATTATACTTGCAAGTATCGGGGTAGAACAAGGACTTGAAACAAGTGCAAAGAAAACTCCGACTAAAAATGGGAATAAGAATAAACTTCCGGAATCATTCTTAGGTATTTTTTTTACAATTGCCGGCAAAGGAATTTCAATAAATTCTAACAAACTCAATCCCATTATTATCAATACCGATGCAAATAGCAAAATTATTACCGGTGAAGCGAAATTCGTGAAAACTTTTCCGGTTGCTGCACAAATAACACCGATTATACTTAAAATAAGAGATAACCCCAAAGAAAATGAGAGCATTTGTATAAATAATTTTTTATTGCTTTCTTTTGAATACCCGCCGACGTAAGCAATTATTAGAGGCAGAATACCCATGCTGCAAGGGGATAGCGAGGTTAATATTCCTGCTGTAAATGCAGCGAACAATAACAATGGCAATATAAAACTATTACCCGCACTATATAATGTAAATGCTTGTATAAAGTTATCCATTGATTGTACTTTCTATCTCTTTTATAAGTTCTTCTTTCGGGATATAACCTTCCGTTTTATTTTTAATTGTTCCGTCTGAATTTATATATATAATAGTCGGAACAAGTACAACTCCGTATTTTTTTATTTCGTCTTGAACGCTTTTCCTGTTATCTAATGCATTAATGCTTATTATATTTATTTTATTTTTGTATTCAGGCTCAATTTCTTTTACAACGCCTTTCATCTTTTGGCAATCTAAACACATTGTTGATGTATAAACTTTCATTGTAGGCAAGTTATTTCCTTGAGCATTTACTTTTGCAGTGTCAGATTTACTTGTCATCACAAGGTAAACCGTTAACGGTAAAATTAGTATTAATAAAATAGTGATTATGCTTTTCATTTTTTATCTCCTTACGGATATAGATTACACTATTTTAGTATATATGAAATTGCCTGTATAGGTATAAATTTATACAATATCTTCGGGAAGATATAATTCGGAATCATTTAATTTCTCTCTTATTTCCAAATAATCTTTTGCCCCGATTGTTAGATTTTGATATTCTCTTACGATATCTATAATATCGCTTGTGTTTAATCTGATTACTCTGCGTCCTTTTTTGTTTTCAATAATTTGTGCCATTTTTTATTCTCCAATATTATTATGATTGTTTAATCGGAGAAAAACTCTTGTTTTTTAATAAAATCAACCGAATAATATACAACTGACTATAAAAATTTTATACAATTGTCTAATTTAGAATAAGTTTTTTAAATGGTACAAGTATTTTGTAACATCAGAAAAGAGGATAAAATGGAAAATACAATAATAAAAGCACCTTGTGTTAACTTAAATAAATTAGATTCTATTTTTATTGAAATGACCGCTCACAATTGCAATCTCAATTGTCCGCACTGTTATATCGATTTTGGAAATAAAAAGGTTAAAGATTTCATTCCTTTGGATAAAGTAAAACAGGCTTTAGCATCTTTAAACAGAAAAGAATTAAAATATATACATCTGACAGGAGCCGAGCCAATGTTACACCCTGATTTCAATCATATTTTAAGACATTGCCTTAAATATTCATCAGTTGTTATTCATACAAATGCTTACAGCATAAATGACAAAAAAGCCAGATTTTTAAGAAAAGTAGAAGAAGAAAACTCACTTGGTAACGAAATTGTATTTATGCTAAGTCTTGACAGTTATATTGAGAAAGAAAACGACTTAAAACGAGGCAGGGGTTCATTCAGAAAAGTTGTTTGTGCTATTCAAAGTTTGGTAAAATATGAATTTAATCCGATAATTTCAATTGTTAATCATAATAATTTACTTGAAAAAGAATTAAAAGCAGGTTTTAAGGAACTATGTAATTCAATAGGTTTTGAAACTACCGATTTGAATTTTAAAATAATACCGCTTTTAGAGAAAAATAAAGATTTA
>CAVEOW010000205.1:0-3002 GCA_963617295.1 bacterium
ACACCCTGAAGCAGTTGAAAAAAGAAGACGAGTCGATAAAAGCGACAGTATTATTTCGATCATAGAAAGTTCAGACAGTGATAAGATTTTCGACAGGGCTATCGCAAAATTATCAACATCTGATTATGAAATTTTAGGTACAGAGCAAATTATGCAGTCAATTTTGGAAGATGAAAATTCGGACGCAACTAAAATATTGGCTGATTTTGGAGTTACTGCGGAAAGTTTTTCTAAAAAATTAGCGGAAGTTTCTTCCCGTCAAGCAGAATTTGGTGATAAACAAATTATTTTCACCCCTAATGCTCTAAAAGCATTAATGATTGCTCTTGATATCGTTAGAGAAGAAGGTACAGCCTCTATTCTTCCCGAGCATATTATTTTAGGTTTATTAAAAGCTAAAAAAGGTATAGCTTATAACATATTAAAAGAGTTCAATGTAAATGAATATTTACTTGAAGAAAAAATATTACAGCCGATAGAAAAACAAAAGAACGAAACATTATACATTATGCGATTGGCAAAACAAGAAGCCAGAAGAATCGGTTATAGTGTTGTTGGTAGTGAATTGATTCTTTTGGGAATTGTTTTAGAAGCAAATTCGCTAGCTGCACATGTATTAAAAGACTTAGGTGTTACGGTGCGTGATGCTCGTGATGTAATTGAAGATTTAATCGGCGTTAATGACGATTATTCAGCAAGTGAAATAACTTTCAGCCAAAGAGCAAAATTAATTTTAGAAGATGCATGGAATATAGCGAAAGCACAAAATAAAACAAAAACTACTGCAGATGACTTGTTGATTGCAATTTGTAATCAGCCTGATTCGTTTGCAATGAAAGCATTAAGTAAATTAGGGGTTGATGCTCTTGAAATCAGACAGGGAATTAAAAATAGGCTTGAAGGCTACAAAATTTGAACTTCTTGTACCGGCTAACAATAAAGATATAGCAATTAAAGCGATAAAAGCAGGGGCAGACGCTGTTTATATAGGTTACTCAAAGTACGGGGCAAGAATGCAAGCCGGCAATTCAATGGCGGATTTGATTGAACTTGTTGAGTTTGCTCACCAATACAGAGTAAAAGTTTATGTTACTCTTAACACGATTTTAAAAGATGATGAAATAAAAAATGTTGAAAAATTGATTTGGCATTTGTATTCAATTAAAGTTGACGGAATTATTGTTCAGGACATGGGAATATTAGAGCTAAATCTCCCGCCCATACAATTGAATGCAAGTACTCAATGTAATAATAACTCATTAGAGAAAATTAAATTTCTTGAAAAGACAGGATTTAAGAGAGTTATTTTGCCAAGAGAAATAACGCTCTCTGAAATAAAGGAAATAAGACGAAATACTAATATCGAACTTGAAAGCTTTATTCATGGGGCTTTATGTGTTTCATACAGCGGACAATGTTATTTAAGTTACGCTATAGGTAAAAGGAGTGCAAATAGAGGTGAATGTGCTCAGCCTTGCCGCAAAAAGTATTCATTGAAAGACGCTGACGGGAAATTCATATTAATAGATAAGTACATTTTAAGTTTAAAAGATTTTAATTTATCAGAAAGATTAGAAGATTTAATTCTTGCAGGCGTAACCTCTTTTAAAATAGAAGGCCGGCTAAAAAATGAAGCCTATGTTGTTAATACAACTGCCTACTATAGAAACATTATTGATAAGATACTGGAAAATTATGATTTAAAACGCTCTTCAGTCGGATATTCCAAAACAGAATTTGAACCAAACTTATATAAAACTTTCAACCGAGGTTACACTGATTTCAACATTACGGGAACAAAAAAAGATTTATCAACAATGACTTATAATTCCTCTCTTGGGGAGTTCATAGGCGTTGTTCAAAATGTTAAAAAGAATTATTTTTCAATGAATACAAATGTTCTGAATAACGGGGACGGCATTTGCTTCTTTGATGAAAATAAAGAACTAAAAGGTACCAATATCAATAAAACAGACGGAAATATAATATACCCCGCATCAATAAAAGGCATTAAATCAGGATTAAAAATATACAGGAATTATAATAAAGAGTTTGATGACAAAATAAAAACCTCTTATATCGTAAGAAAAATTCCCGTAAATATGAGAATGACAGAGTCAGACAATTATTATATGTTCTTTTTAACTGACGGCGAACGCAATACCGCAACATACTTAGAACATAAGAATTTTGAAGTTGCGATTAATCAGGAAAAAGCACTTAGAACAATTGAAATACAACTTTCAAAATCAGGTAATACCGAGTTTGAAATAGAAGAATGTGAAATTGAAGTTGATACAATTCCATTTATTAAGGTTTCAAAAATAAACGAGATAAGGCGTAATTTAACAGATAAATTACGAGAAATCAGAAGAAAAAATTACAAATACGAAAAAAGAAAAAATAAAATTTTGGTAACTGATTACCCAATAAAAGAGCTAGACTACAAAGCCAATATCTGTAATGATAAAGCACAAACTTTTTATGAAAAAAGAGGCTGCAATGTTAAAGAAAGAGCATTAGAGAGTCAAAAAAATACATCTTGCTGTGAAGTTATGGTTTCAAAATATTGTATTAAAAACCAATTGGGGTTATGTTCAAAGCAAACACATGTAAAAAAATATGCTGAACCTTACGTCTTAATAGACGAATTCAACAAGGAATACCTTGTTGAATTCAATTGTAAGGACTGTGTTATGAAATTGAAAACTGTTGATTAAGCTCTTTTTAATGATGAATAAGCCGGATTGTTAGCGATTAAACCTTCGATAGAAGTCATTTGGTTGCCGTCTTTAGCATATAATTTTGATAAGTAGTTTAATCTTTTTACTAATTTAGAATCACTTATTTTTAATGAAGGATTAACTTGTGTGAAAGCTACCCATGTTTGAACTTCACAAGTCCAAGCTCTAACTTCTTCATCATAAGTTTTTGTATTAGCGTGATGAACACTTTCGTGAGCGATTAAGCAAGCGATTGCTTCAACCGGAGCTGTTTTATAG
>CAVEOW010000205.1:3012-3538 GCA_963617295.1 bacterium
TTTATAGTTTGAGCTGATTAAGATAACCAATTTACCGTCAGCTGTTTTTGCTGTAACTGCTTCACAAGTTCCGTAACCTAATGCAACTAAATCTCTGAACATTATTCTGATTGGTTGATTTGTTGAATTTTGACCTTGTATAACATTTAAAACTTTTCTGTTATCCATAGCTTCTAATCTGTTTAACGCTTCAGTCAATACAGGTTGTTTTGTGTTTGCTGTAAAGTCAGCAGCGTTAGCTATGTTTGCTACACTCAATAATACCATTGTGCATATTAGCACGAACAACTTATTCATAAATTTCATAACAGAGAATCCTTCGAGAACAACTATCTTTTACATCCAATTAAAACGAATTGTTTTAACCTTACGAATTACTTATCGACATCTCGAAATGAGAACTTTAATTTTTAGTTTAATTTTTTCACTTTTTCGTTACAAAACTTAAAATCCAATATGAGTGCGTTCAAGCCTGCATTCAAGAAGCAATCGCAACACTATAAAGTTGAAAAACTTGTTTAGGTGT
>CAVEOW010000206.1:0-3532 GCA_963617295.1 bacterium
ATATAAAATAAGTGTAATAATTTCATCATAGCCAATCTTGGACGTTCTGCTTCAATTGTTGAAATAAATTCAGAATTTACCCCGATTGGAACTAACGCTGCTTTTGCCTTTGTTTTTGCAAGATTTTCGATTTCTTCTTCATTCAACGCCAAAGCAAGTGTATGTTCATCTGCCAATAAAGGCGGCCCCAATCTTGAAATTTTAACATCTTCTGTTTTTGTTAAGATACCACCGATTATTTGTGATATTTCTTCTAATGAATACTCTGTCATTGTATCTATATCCCTCATTACATTATTCCTTTTGTGTTCTATTTTAATACTTTGAGCGAAAAAACACAAATTCGTTACGATTTTCGCATTTTTTCAATTATGAAAGTTGTTGATTTACCCTCTACAAATGAGATAAATTCAATTCTTCCGCCTGCCGCCATTATTCCTTTTGCTTCCGGTAATGATTCTATTGTATAATCCGCCCCTTTTGTATGGACATCAGGTTTTATTCTTAAAAGTAAATCAATCGGAGAATCTTCATCAAACAAAACAACATAGTCAACACTTCTTAAAGCACTTAAAACTTCAGCTCTGTCATTTTCATTATTAATAGGACGACTTTCTCCCTTTATACTTTTTACGGATTTATCCGAATTAAGAGCAACAATCAAAACATCGCCGAAACTTTTTGCTTTTTCTAAATATCTTACATGCCCGACGTGCAATATATCAAAGCATCCGTTTGTTGTAACAATTGTCTTATGCTCCGTTCTTAATTTTTTTAATAAATCATCTAATTCATTTTGTTTAACTAACATTTTTACTCCAAAAATGCAGGATAATATACTTATCCTGCATTATTAAAACTATTTATTTTCCGTTTCTGTTTTTTTGCCAAATTCTTGAGGTGCATTTTCAGAAGCAACTTCTTTTATTTTCTTTTGAATATTTTCATGATTGTAATCTTCATTATATAATTCAATCTTAGCTTCTTTTCTCAAAGACTCGATTTTATTTGAAAGGATGTCAATTTTATCTTGACTTTCAAGGTAATTGATAATATCTTTCTTTGTTTCTTCAAAGTTCTTAGCACTTGCTTCTTTTCTGTCAGTAACCATAATAATATGATAACCGTAAGGAGTTTGAACTACTTCGCTGATTGTATTGGGAGCTAATTTGAAAGCAACATCAGAGAATTGTTCAACCATTTCTTCTTTTGCAAAGAAACCTAAATCACCGCCGTTTAATGCACTACCCGGGTCTTGAGAGTTTTCTTTCGCAACTTTTGCGAATGTAGATGGAGCTCTTTTTACTTGTGCTTGAAGTTTTTTAGCTTTTTCTAATTTTGCATTCATTTGTTGTTGAGTTTGAACTTCTAAATCTTCATCAGATATATCTTTATTTTTTTCTTTAATTTTTGCTTTAATTTGTTCAGGGTTTGCAACAATTAAAATATGAGAAGCTCTAACCTTTTGAGGATATTTGAACTTATCTTGGTTTGCATCATAGTATTTTTTTGCTTCACTTTCGCCGATTGAAACCATTGCAATAGAATCGACAAATTTCTTTAATTTAATTTCTTCTTCTAAATCTTTTTTGAATTGAGAGTATTCAACTCCGTTCATCTTTAAAATTTGTTGGAATTGTTCTTTGTTGCCAAACTTGCTTACAACTTCTTCTTCCGCTTTAGCTAAATCTTTTTTTGTTACGATAATTTTTCTTTTATCCATTTCTTCCGATAATAAAGCCTTTACCATAAGTTCAGACATAACTTTTTCTTTCATCATAAGAGCAAATACGTTATCGGGATCTTTTTGTAAATCAATACCCATTTGTGAAAACATATTGTTTGATGAAACATCTTCGTATGCTTTATCAAATTCTTTTTGAGTAATTACGGTATCATTTATTTTCACAATGGCATTACCGTTATTCTTTATAGAACAACCTGTGAAAAGAAACATTGCGATAAATGCAAATGCCGCTATTTTAAATTTATTCATTTCTCTCTCCTTGGATTAACTAACCATTATTACTTGGATTATAATCATATCCTATCTTTAATATATGATAAAATAAATTCGACAGAATGTTAAATATTTCTTCAAATTTCATATAAGAATTGTTTACCAATAATATCCCTGTCCCGTCGGGGCAAGACTTTGGAGCCATTGTGTATTGAATATATTTCGTAATATTTTTATCTGCTTTTGCACTTATGATGTTCCATTCACCCTTTGATAAGTTTGTATAAACCCTAATATAATTACCTGCTTCTCTTATAACAGAAATTCTCGCCTGTGTAGCTAAAAGTCGCAACATTACCAATTTTATGAGATTTTCAACAGGCTCAGACATTTTAGAAAATCTGTCTTTCCACTCTGCTTGAATAACTTCAAGTTCGTTCATTGACTTAACATCAGCCAAACGTTTATATTCAATCATTTTTTGTTCTTTTGAGCCGACCCACTCATCCGGAATATATGCGGTTACGTTAATATCAACAATTGCAGGTTTATATTCAACAACTTTACCGTCTTTTAACTTCATTACAGCTTCTTCCAACAATTGGCAATAAGTATCAAATCCGACGTTAACCATTTGCCCGTGTTGTTTTGTCCCAAGTACGTTACCGACCCCTCTTATTTCAATATCACGCATAGCAATTTGATAACCGCTTCCAAGGCTCGTAAATTCTTTAATATATTTTAATCTCTTTATGGCATCTTGAGTTAAACTCTTAGGATTTTTATATAAGCAGTAGCAAAATGCTTGTCTGTCCATTCTTCCTACACGTCCTCTTATCTGATACAACTGAGCTAACCCGAAGCGATCCGCATCATGGATTATCATTGTATTTGCATTAGGAATATCAAGCCCCGATTCAATAATTGTTGTACAAAGAAGAACATCATACTCCTTATTTAAAAAGTCAGTCATTATTCGTTCCAGCTCATTTTTATCCATTTGCCCGTGAGCTACCGCAAGTCTAACGTTCGGTACCAGTTTTTTCAATTGTTCCGAGAACTCATAGATACTCTCAACCCTGTTATAAAGATAAAATACCTGACCTTCTCTTTCTATTTCATAGTTGATAGCGTTCTTAACAATACTCTCTTTAAATTCTCCGACAAAAGTTTTTACTGGAAGTCTGTTTGTCGGCGGAGTATTTATTATACTCATATCTTTTATTCCTGATAACGACATATAAAGGGTTCTCGGAATAGGTGTTGCTGACATTGTAAGAATATCAATGTTCTTTTTCAGCCTTTTTAGTTTTTCTTTGTGTTTTACGCCAAACTTATGCTCTTCATCTATTACCAGTAAGCCTAAATCTTTAAATTGTATATCGTCTTGAAGAAGTCTGTGCGTTCCGACAATTACATCAACTTCACCTAATATCAATTTTTTAATTATTTCTTTTTGCTCTTTTGGAGTTTTAAAGCGAGAAAGGAATTCAACTCTTACTGGAAACGGCTTAAATCTTTCAGCTATTGTTTGATAATGCTGCATTGCAAGAATGGTTGTAGGAACTACTA
>CAVEOW010000207.1:0-3532 GCA_963617295.1 bacterium
CATTTGTGCTTTAAACTCTAATTATAACACCACTTAACCCTAAAATTTTATAATGATATCTTACACAACATTCTTCATCTCACGTCTTGTTTCTGTTGGGTTAAAACCCAACCTTGCTTAACGATTTTTTGCAAAATAAAATGAAAAAGGGACAGAGACTTAGTCTGACCTGGTTTTAGAAACTTATAGTGTAGATTGTCCTGTCCTTTTCTCATAACAACGAGACTTAAGAAATACCCGTTTTCAATACTTGAAGCAAGGTTGTCCGTTGTTCTCATTTTAATTTGCAATAAGGAGTATAGCATGGAAAATTGTTTAGAAAAAGTTTTTGTAGGAGTCGATTGTCATAAAGATACTATTGCATGTTATCTAAATGGTAATTTTAAGGGATTTAAAACTAACCATAATGGTTTTACTAAAGCTGTTGAGTGGGTTAATAAGATTAATCCCAATTCTGCTTGGGCTATTGAAGGTGCATATTCATACGGCATTACTCTTTCTAAATTTCTTCTTTCTTCCGGTTGTGAAGTATATGAATTTAATGCTCTTGTTACTGCAAAAGCAAGAAAAGCATTATCAATCTCCGGGAAAAAGAATGATATGGGTGATGCAAAAGTTATTTCAATATTTGCCAAACAAGTAAAAATGCAAGAAGTTTCTTTGAAAACAATTGAATTAAAAAGATTAATCCAACCAGAAAATTACTTGTAAAACAAAGAACTGAAATTATTTTAAGTATAAAAAGTCACTGCATGAAAGAAGGTTTTATTCTTCCATTCAATTCTTTGACAACTAAAAAATCTATTTCCCGGTTATTAAATCAAGACGATTTTAATTTAAACATTATGGCAAATAATCTCAAGGTTCAGTATGATTCTATTAGAAAACTTGAAGAACAGATTCAAAAAGCAACTCCTGAAAAAGTAAACAAATTAAGAGAAATTACAGGAATTGAAACACTAACAGCTTCTATTTTTTACACAGAAACAAAAGGTAAAAAGATGAGCAAAGCAGAATTTGCAAGTTATTGTGGCGTTGCTCCTGTTGAATGTTCAAGCGGATTTTCTACAAGATTTCGGAATAACAAGCGAGGAAACAGAACTTTAAACTCATTACTTTATTCTATTTCTATTTTTCAATCAAGGTTTGATGAAGAAGGTTCTAAATATTTTCAGAAAAAATTGGCTGAAGGTAAATCAAAGAGACTTGCTCGCAAATGCCTTGCCAGACAAGTTTCTAACCAAATTTGGAAGATTTTATTTACTCCTTGATTTGTTACAACTTTGTAATAATCAAGAGAAATATCTACATACTAATAGATTTAATTCATTAGTATTCTCAAAGCTTGTCCTCAGTTCATACTCTCCAAAATCTCTTGTTATGCCGTCGGTTGTTGTAAAAGAGCCGAGTTTTGTTCTTCTGTTTCCGTTTTCGTCCGTATAATTTTCATCTTGAATATTATTTATATTTATCGAGGAAATACCTGCCTGCTCCATAGTTAAAATGTTGCCGTTACGAAGATAAATTTTCAGGTCGTTAAAGTTTTCATCGTTTGAATCAATAATACCGTCGTTGTTTGTATCATAAGCAGAAAGAGCCGAAAGGGTAAGAAGTTCTGCAGAGCCTTGAATTATTCCGTCATTATTAACATCTGAAACCAGTACTCCGTCGCCGTCCTCTGCCCATGATATACGTTCTGCAAACCCGTCATTGTTGTAATCATAATTTACTCCAATAAACGGACTTGATGTTGTATTTATTCCGTCACCGTTAAGGTCAAATAACAGCGGATCTGTTTCTACATTGTCATCATCCTCGGGATCTTCTTTTTCAGGCGGTTCCAAATAAATGTCCAAATCACCATTATGGAAATCTGAAATTATAATATTTCCGTTAATAATTAAGGTTTCGCCAATCCACGAATATTTGACATTAATATCTTTTCTGTACCAAACATTACCACCTAAATAGTCTTCTTTTGAGGCTCCATTAAGACCTACCCCGTCAAGTGATACACAACCATGTTGTTTATATGTCCTTCCCAGTTTTTCACGAGTGTCAACTATTTTTGTTACTGATTTTCTCGATACATAATATCTATCATAACCGTATGAACCGTTTAAGACAGCTGTTCCGGAGTAATTTGATAAATGGTCGTTTCCATAACCGCCATACAAGAAATCATTACCTGCTCCTGCGACAAGGGTATCATCGCCGAATCCTCCATATAAAAAATCATTTCCGTCTTCGCCGTATAATTTATCGTTTCCTTTATCTCCAATTAACAGATCATCACCTGCTCCGCCGTATAAATTATTTCTTTCTCCATTCTCTGTTTCAAATTTTTCTACTTCTATGTTGTTTTTCTGATTTATTAAATTTTTCAGTTCTTCATTTGTTAAATCTTTCTCAATTCCGTTTACAGTTGTCTTTGCACTTCCTGCTATTAATACATCATTATCTGCCCCGCCCTCTAATGTATCTTGTCCCTCATTTCCAATTAATACATCGTTGCCGGAATTCCCCCACAAAATGTTATTTCCATTATTCCCTTTTATTATATTATTTAATTCATTTCCTATTCCATTGATATCATTATCAGTTGGTCTTATTTGTTTATTTGTAATGGTAGCAGAGCTGTCAAGTGTTACAATTAATCTCATTTCATCAATTGAAATTCGTCTTGACATTCCTCTTGTTCCATCGCCACTATCACATATATAAAAATATTCAACAGAATTTGTACCTTCTCTATAAGCAACACCTATAACTGTTACTACGTGATCTGCCTTATAAGAAATAATATCTTTTCCCCATAGTTTTCCACTGTCAACACTAAGTATCACGCCTTTGCCACTTTTTACGCTTTCTGCAATTTGTTCTAAAAAATCAATAGTAGTTGAATTGTATATGACATGGTTTTCAATTCCATAATAATTTAAAACACTGGAAATATTAGGTTGCGTTAAAATTCCATTATAAATACCTCCTAACGCTAATTCATCTTCACTATCAACAACACAAAAATCATTCTCTATTAAATCTTTTAAAAGAACAGTTTGCCTTAAATCTCTTGGAGATTGAGATGCAAATTGAACTAAGTTACTAGAATAATAGCGTTCACTATTAATAATTTTTCCAGCTTGTATTAATATATTTTCAATACAAACAACAGCACAATCACCTTGAATGAAATCATATTCATCATATGTAGAAATTGTGTCATTAATATTCTTTACATTATATAATTTTGCAATCCCATCATCATCTTGATAAGAATCTAAATTCCATCTCTCATCTTCAGGATTACCATATACGGAACATTTTTTTTCATTAATAGTTTCATTTTTTATAACATTTTCTAACGTAAGGTTTTCAATATTATCAGACAACTCATATGAAACAAGCGACGAAACTGTATCATCTCCCGAATTTGCATTTTCAAGTACAATATCAAGATTGGAATTAACTTTATGAATATCATTAGACGCAGAACCTTGTAGAATATTTCCATTTGCATATATATTAGTAG
>CAVEOW010000208.1:0-3517 GCA_963617295.1 bacterium
ACGGATTAGAAACAAATGTTTGGACTATTGTTGCTTGTATATTAATGTTTATAGGGGCAATTGCTATTCATAAGTTTTGGCTTGATAATGCCGAAAAATACGGACTTAGTTATAGTACAAATCTTTATGGGTAAAGTATGATATAATAAAAGTTGTAAAAAATATTGAGGAATTTATGAATTTAAACATTACCGTTCTTATACTTACATTTCTTCTTACCAATTTTTTGATATCACAAAATTATATATTAATATTCCTAACATTATTGACGACATTTATATATTTTCTTATTTCTAAATTTATGATAAATAGAAAGAAAAAAGAAGTACGTGATTATATTTCTTTAATTTTAAAGAATGAGTCAGCTAAAAAAAGCCAAATAATAAACTTGAATAATGAAAAATGGCAAATTTTTGAAGAATTACCATTCTTTAATAGGGTTTCTGCAAAAAGAGCAGTATGGTTAAAATATAAATATGGTAAGTACCAATCTGTTAATGATTTTGCAGAAAAAAATAACTTAAAAGAAGAAGATAAAAAGCTTTTGTCCTTAATTGCATTTGTATAAAATAGACATTTCACGGAGTTTATTTTATAATTTATACATAAATTTAATAATTAAAAGGACGAAAATGACTGATAGTATTTCTGACCGGCAAAATATAGAAACTGAAAACTCTAATGATAACAGCGACAATATAAAACCAAAATTTAGAGCAGTTGTAAGAGCTTTTATAGCTAATATTTTAATTACACTTATAAAGTTAGTTTCCTGGTATTTTACAAAAAGTTCTGCAATGTTTGCAGAAGCTGTTCACTCGGGAGTTGACTCTTTTAACAGCATTTGTCTTATGGTAGGGCTTAAAAGAGGTTCAAGAAGAGCTGACAGAATTCACCCGTTCGGACACGGATTAGAAACAAATGTTTGGACTATTGTTGCTTGTATATTAATGTTTATAGGTTCTATGGTATCTTTATTAAGTGCCTATAACAAAATTTTAAACAATAACCCTGCTGAAATTTTAGAATTGTTAAAACACTATGAGGCACTTGCAGTAATTCTTATTTTAAGTATTTGCTTTGAATCTTGGGCTGTAAACAGTGCAGTTCACGCAGTTTTGGCAGAATCAAATATTGAAAGTAAAAATCCGTTAGTTGATTTTATTAAGTCAATTAAATATGTACATAAAATAAATACTCCGACTACAAAGTATGTTTGGTACGAAGATGTTGTAGCTTTAACAGGTGTTATTGTTGCATTTATAGCAGTTTCAATTTCAAAATACATATTACCGCAAGAACTTGCTCACATACCTGACGGTATTGCTTCCGGAATAATTGCATTAATGCTTTTATTTCTTGCAGGTTACATGCTTAAAAATAATGTAAACTTATTAACAGGCTTATCAGCTGAACCTCAAGTTGAAGAAGTAATTAAACAAATTGCTGAAAATCTTCATTGCGTAAGCTGTGTAAAAGAATTAAAAACAATGAATATGGGTACATCAGGTTTAATTGTTAACATTAAAATTGAAGTTGACCCTGATATGCAGGTTAAAGAAGCTGATGATATTTCAGAAATGGTTGAAAGAAAGATAAGAGAACACTTCAACAATATTTCACATATTTCGGTTGAAATTGATTCTAATGATGAAGAAGAAAACTGGGAAGATAAGTTTGATAAAATAATTCAAGAGGGCGAAAAAATTGAGGTTATTGACGATAAAGAAGCCAATATGCTTTCAAATTTCTATTCTTTTGCTCAAACGGTTGTAAAAGAAATTATGGTACCTCGTCCCAAAGTTATATTTGTTGACGCAGATGATAATCTTGAAACTCTTATTGATTTGATTATTGAATCGGGGCATACTCGTATTCCTATCTATGAGGGAACTGTAGATAATATAATCGGTGTTATCAATGCAAAAGATGCACTAAAAGCACTTCGTGATAAGACATACGAGCAAGAGGGTTTTGAAATAAAATCAATGGCGAGAGATATTTTAATAATCCCCGAAAATAAATTTATCAGTGATTTATTGAGTGATTTTACTTCATCTAAAAACCAAATTGCTGCAGTAGTAGATGAACATGGCGGTATCGCAGGGATTGTTACTGTTGAAGATATATTAGAAGAAATCGTCGGCGAAATATATGATGAGTTTGATGAAGCACCAATTCCCGAACTTATAAAAATAGATGATAATACACTAAATATTTCATCACAAATGGATATTGATGATATCAACAAAAGATTTGATTTAGATATTCCGAATGAAGATTTTCAAACTATCGGCGGTTATGTATTCGGGCTGTTAGGAAGAGAACCTGAAGTCGGGGATAAAGTTGAAGACAGAAATTTGTCATTTGAAGTTATTGAACTTGACGGTATCAGAATTTCAAGAGTAATAATGAGAAAAGATACTCCGTTTGTTGATAACGATGAAATAGTTGAAGAAGAAGAAACCAAACAAAATGAAGAATTATAAATTCGGTTATGTTGCAATTATCGGACGTCCAAATGTTGGAAAATCAACAATATTAAACAGATTAATAGGTCAAAAAATTGCAATTGCTACCAATAAGGCACAAACAACAAGACATAGAATTAATGGTATTTTAACAACCGATGAAGCGCAAATTGTATTTGTTGATACCCCGGGAATACATAAACCTGTTGATAAACTTGGTGAGTGTCTTGTTGATGAAGCAAAAAGTGCAATACCGGATGTGGATTTAGTTCTTTTTGTTGTCGACGGTGCAACAACGGCAGGCAGAGGCGATAAATGGATTGTTGAAAACGTTTTGAAAAACTACAAAGGCGATATGCTTATTGTTGTTAATAAATATGATTTAATAAAAGATATTGCAAAAAGAGAAGAAAATCTCTTAACTTACAAAACTCTTTTTGAGAAAAATTATTCTTGTATTAAAATCTCTGCAAAAACAGGTCGTAATTTTGATACGCTCATAAAAAACATAACAAGAAAATTACCTGTCGGAGAAAAAGTATATGACGACGATACAATTACGGATGAAACAATGAGGAATATAGCAAGAGAATTAATAAGAGAAAAAATTCTTCTATATACTCACGATGAAGTTCCGCATAGTGTTGCCGTTGTTATTGATAAGTATGAAGAAAAAGACAATCTAGACAGAATTTCCGCACAAATAATTGTTGAGCATGATACGCAAAAAGGAATTATCATCGGTAAAAATGCCTCTATGCTAAAGAAAATCGGAACGGAAGCCCGTAAAGAAATCGAGTTGACCGCTGATAAAAAAGTATATTTAGATTTACAAGTCAAAGTTGTAAAAGATTGGCGTAAAAAATCAAAAGATATTGATTCTATGTATTAAATTTTAAATTTTCTCTAAAATTATCAGCCATCTTTCTGAAATTTTTTGAAACCGACAGATATGCTTTTTTTAAATTTTGCCGAGTAAATTCATCTTCAAACTCCGCAAATTTATTTAAAGAGTAGCTTTGTTTCTTCACTGCACTGTTCCGTGT
>CAVEOW010000209.1:0-3513 GCA_963617295.1 bacterium
GTTCAAGCCCATTTAAAATTAACCTTTTTTGTTCGGTTTTGCCAAGCGGTTCATGTGGCAGGCAAAGCAAGTCATCTTCATTTAAATTTAATTTATTTAAAATGGAGTGAATTTGCTCCTGATGAATTAAATCGCCTGTGTGAGAAGCTGCACAAACCGCAATTTCTTTTTCCGTAAAATTGTATTTTTCATCAAGTTTTAAATCAAAAATCGGAGTAATTTGCAACGGTTTCATACAAGAACGATGATAAAATTTATATCCGTTATCATCTCCTATTTTATTAATTATTCCTAATTTATTAATATGTAAAATAATTCCGTAATGAACCTGTTCTTCAAGTCCGTTTCTTACATGTTTTACAAGTTTTGCATATTTTGGTTGTACTTCTGTCATAAATACATTCTACATTAAAAATTTTTCATGAGTTTAATCTATCAACTTCGTGTATGATTTGTAATAAACTTTGAATGTAGTATAATAAAAACATTATAATTAGAGTAGTTGTCTAAAACCGAGGTTTGATATGCAAATTCTTGAAGTAAAGAATGATATGGCAAAAATAGCTTATAATCCGACACAAAACCATTTGTTGCCTGCTGATTTTCTTTTGGTTGAAGACAATAATCAAAAATTAATAGCTCAAGTTCAAAGTATTGAAACAACGGAAGAATCAAATAAAAATTCTGCAATTTTAAGACTTTCTTTATCTATTGATTTAGAAGATAATTTATCCTACTACAACGGTTATATACCGTCAAAAGAGGCTACTCTTGTTTATATAAACCCTGATGAAATAATTGATTTGATTAGAGGAAATGATTTAAGTTTATATTTCGGAAACCTTTCAAATCATCAAAATTGTTTTGCTCATACTAATATTTCATTTTTGGAAGATAAGGCTTATATATTGTCAGACAGGCTTGATGCCGTTAAAACAATTACTCAAAATTTAATATCGGAACTGCTCTCAAAAAAGAAAAAAGTTATTATTATTGACTTCAATGGTCAATATAAGTCTTTTGTTAATGTTCAAAGACTTCAATATACAAAAAATATAAGATTACCGCTTGATATAGATGCGTTTGATACTATTTTGGAATACGATATTACGGATTGTCCGCTTGAAGATAAGGCAGTAATTCAAAGTATTGTGCTTGAACTTCGGGAATATATGAACACTCTTGATGATAAATACATTCCGTTTAATATGTTCAAAAATGTAGTTGATACAGAGTTTATTTCCAGCCCGATTTCAGGACTTATGCTGTTGCGTAATAAATTATGGGAATACGCTCAAAACGGTATATTTGCAGATAAAAAAGAACAGTTTGATGTTATAAATTCTGCTTTAGACAACAATAATATTTTGGTTATTGATGCTAGTGATATTGAAGAAAATTGGTATAAATTCGTACTTAAAACTGTTGTTGATTTTACTCAAAAAGATTGTTATTTGTTCTTATCATTAAATGATTTAAAATTGGAGAGAAAATCATTTATAAACTTGTATAATAAGCAAAATATTATTCCTGTATGTTCTTCAAATTATGATTCTCCTTACAGAAATATTTTGAGCTCATTAACCAAGAATTTTGTTCTTTGTAAACCGTCAAAATTAAATGACGACAATGAACCGTATTCGGTATTGTTAAACAGAATGAATAATAACGAATTTATATTGTATGGTGAAGCAACATTATATCTTCCGCTTTTAGTTGAATTAAGACTTTTCGATTCCGGAACTAAGGAAGAAATAATACAAAATGATGTAAGAAGAGATGTTGATAAACTCTTATCTTCACCTCAATCTATGTTACCAAAAGCAAATAATATAAATTCGGAAATAAAACAAAGCGAAGTTATAAAATCTGATGATTTGTTGAATTCTGTTCCTGACGATGTTGTTAATGATAATGATTATGCTTTTTTAGATGAATTAAATCAGCAGAATGAAGAACCACCGAAAGAAGATACATCAAAGGATAGCGGATACAGTATTTTTAATCCTCAAGAAGAAGAAACGGAAGACAAAGAAAAAAGTGTTGATGATATTATGAATGAGCTTTTTGTTCCGTTGCAGGAAGAGCTTGAGGATATTAAGTCAGATGATGAAGGAAACGAGCAAACCGAAAATCTAAATGACAATGCTGTTATACCTGAAAAAATTAATGCTGATAATATTGAAACCGTTACAGAACAGGTAATGACGGTTGATCCTGTTGATGAATTGTTGACTGTTGCAGAACCTGAAAAGTTAGAGATTTCTCCTGAAGTTGAAGAGATTGAGCCTGCTCCTGAAACAGAAGAAAAAGAAATCCAATCGGAAGTTGCAGAATCGTCAGAAGAGGTAAAAGAAAACACTCCTCAAGATGAAAAACAAGATAATAGTGAAGATTTCAACATTGAATTTGAGGATGATGACGATGAAACACAAACGCAAACACAGGCTCCTCCTCCAATAAAAAAAATTCAAGAACCTAAAAAAGAAAAACTTCCGATATATGAAACAACCAATAATCAAGGTATATCGGAAGCGGATATGCCATTTAAAGTCGGAGATAAGGTTTATCACCCGAAACACGGTTACGGAACTATTGAGGGCTTTGCAAATTACAGTAATAAAATACTTTTCTGCCAAATTGATTTTGACAACGTAGGCAGAAGAATTTTAGACCCGAGAATTTCGGGAATAGAAAAGGTTTTATAATCAATCCTATATTGCTTTTATGATTATCCCGCCTATTGCACCCACAACTATTACTAATAGCGGATTCTTTTTTATAAATGAAAAGCCTGCCATCATCAGTAAAAACAGTATTAGTGCTTTATAGTCGATATTGAACATTTCCTTTAAGTTAAATCCGTCAACATAAATTAATTTAACAAAAAGTTGGAGTGTAATCATTGTTAAAAGTGCACAAGCTGCGGGTCTTAACCCTAAAAATATGTCATTGACCGCTTTTAAAGATTTAAACTTGTTATAGGCTTTTATCACTGCAAGCACGAAGAAGAAAGGGCCTGCTACAATTGCGGTTGTAGATAAAATACTTCCTATTAATCCTGCCGTTGTATAACCGGTGTAGGTTGCCATATTTATACCGATAGGTCCCGGGGTTATGTTAGATACGGCAATCATGTTGGTTAATTCATCCACGGTAAACCAGTTATATTTTGCTTGGATAAAGTATAGGAACGGTAGAGCCGCATATCCGCCGCCAATTGCAAAAATACCGATTTTAAAAAATTCATAATAAAGTAAGAAGTACAATTTAAACATTATTGTTACCTCTTATCTTTCCGTATATCAGCGAAATTAAAGCTGAAAGTATAATTATGATTGTAGGTGAAATCGGTAACAATAGCAGTAAGAGCAGAATAAAAGCAAATAATAAATATGTAAATTTTGAATTTACGCTTTTTATCCACATATCTCTAATTGTCATAATTATCAATATTACGACAGCAATTCTTATTCCCCAAAATGCATCTTGAATAATTTCGTTATCTAATAC
>CAVEOW010000210.1:0-1255 GCA_963617295.1 bacterium
GAATAGTTATAATTAATGTCTGATTCTTTTTTCGGTTGAAGATATTCAACCGAAAAAAGAATCAGACATTAATTATAACTATTCAACGCCAGAATATTTCAACTTAAAAGAGAAAATTGAATTTTTCAACTCCTTTTTCTTTATGTATAGATCCGGATTATCAATATTTGAAATTTTTCAATCAATTTATTCCGCAACGAACAATAAAAACATAAAATCGTTTTGCAATAAGATATCATACAGAATTTCAAGAGGAAACTCCTTGCGTGATGTAATGGAAAAAAATTCATCAATTTTAGGGGCGGCTTATTCTACATTGATTGTAACAGGAGAAGAATCAGGTAAACTGGAAGAAGTTTTGTCTAACATTCTCAGAAATTTAAAAAGAGAAGAAGCTATTAAATCAAATATTATTAACGCAATAACATACCCGTGCATTATATGTTCATTTGCAATTGCGGTTTTTCTGTTCTTTAAATTTTTTGTACTAAAAATATTTGCGGCATTCGGAACAGGCATAAGTTATTCTTCAATATTTGAATTATTTGTAACTGCAATGATTAAAATATTTTTAATATTTACAATTATTGCAGGAGGAGTATTTTTCATCCGGAAGAACAGAAATGTACAAAAGAAACTTTTAAAAATAATTTCACAAATAGGCATAATCGCAAACCCTATAAAAAGTTTTAATTTTGCAAATTATTTTTCTGTTTTCGGACTTGCTTATCAATCGGGGATTCCCATTGCACAAGCAGTATTATTGGCAAACTCGGTGTTAAAAGATAATGAGTTGAGGGTCGTACTAAATAAGGCAGCAAAAATGATTGAACAAGGCTGTGAGTTGACAACTGCCTTCGGAATAGCACATATATTCAGCTCTTACGCTATGTCACAACTTTCAGCCGGCGAGAAATCGGGAGATATGGATAAAATGGCATTAATAGTATCTGCTGATTACGAAAAAAAATTAGACTTGCAAATAAAAATAGCTTCTAAAGTTATAGAGCCTATTGCCCTGATTTTTGTCGGAGCAATGGTAATGTATATTGCGGTTACTGCCTATAGAAGTTACTACAATGCAATATTTAATATGTTTTAAATCCAAAATTTATTAATAAATTTGCAATAATTTAAAAATAAATCGTCATATTTTTCAGGCTCAATTTCAGGTTCTTTGTAGATAAAATCCATATCAATTTTTTTATCGGGGAAATTATTATTGTACCTTTTTATTAAGTCCTCAATATGATAC
>CAVEOW010000210.1:1265-3504 GCA_963617295.1 bacterium
TCCAAAATCTATAATTTTTAAAGTTTTATTCAAATCCTCAGAATTTTCTGCTACTTTGTGTACATCAAAACTCAATATAATACCGGATACTTTGTGAAGCTTTGACATTAAAACATATTTAAAAATTTGTTTTTTCGAATCATTTACCCCCGGGATTACTATAAACTTAGTTTTTACATAATTATTATTTTTTTTAGATAACCCTTTTGTATATTTATTAATAACATGCCATACGGTATTCCACAAATCAGCCTTTTTAATGAATTTAAAAAGATTTCTTGTTCCGCAATCAATCGATGTTGTAACAGATATAATACCTTTTTCAATGCCTCTTTCTATCGATGGAGAATATATTGTACAATTTGAGTTTATATTAATGTCCTTTATACCTTTGTCAATTAATAAATCAATCAACTCATTAAAGTTTTTATCAAGAGAGGCTTCTCCTCCTGCAATATCAATTCTTGTATTTTCATCAATCATTCCTTTCTCAAACATATCCTGCAAAACAGGAATAATGTTGTATTCTTGAGTATTTGCTTGAACCTCTGAAAGTTTTCCGTTGTCATGATTTTTACAATATATGCACAGAAGATTACATTTTACCCAGATATTAAGTAAAATATAGCTAAAAGCTCTTTTTCGTTCTTTCCAATCATCTTCTTTAATCCAAGTGCAATTTTCACATTCTTTCAGACATCCGCCATTTTTCATTAATTCAATATGTTTTTCTCTGTTTGAAAGAAACTCATCCCAATTAATTTTTTCCCCGTGATAATCACGGTATAAAACAGGTTGACCGCCACAATTAGTTATCATAGAGCAATAACCAACTTTGTTTAAATGATTAAAAAATATTTCTTCTTCTATTGATTTGCAACTTCTATATTTACTCATTTTGTACTTCCTGATTTTTTCTTTATTATACTATACAAAGTGAAATTATATTAAAATTCTTATAGCCATTAAGATATTATTTGAATTTTGATTATACTTATTATCTCTATACATATAATTCAATAAAATTTTAAATCTTTCCTTTGGTGTATAAGTAATGCCTACCGTATATTCTTTGCTACCCTCATTTGGGAGGTATTTATTTTTATTTATATAGTCATATTTTCCTATAATTTGTAATTTGTTTGTTAAATCAAAAGATGCGGAAGTAAAAAATCCCTCACTTTTTGTGTTTACAGGCTTAATACTGTTGTAGCCGTCAGCGTATGCATATTCAAATTTTGAGTGAAATCTGCCATAATCATAACTTGCATGAACGCCATATACTCCGTAATTAATTTTATTATGTCCTTGGTCAACGCTACCGCCGATTTTTAGAGTTCCGAATTTTTCATTATCCAAATTTGCAAAGGGTTTGAAAGTTGCAAGTCCGATAAATTCTCCACCGTTAAAAAAGTTATGGAGAAATCTTGAACTGTCATAAACACCCATGTCATAATCCAAATACTTATATTTTCCAAGATTTCTAACTCCAACAGCATAAGTATTTGCATAAGTTCTTGAAATTTGTGCCCTTAAAACAGTATCTAATGTCCAAGTTGATTCTGAACCGTTTACACCAATCGGAACACGAACATCTTCTCCAACTGATATTGCTTGATTTTGATTGAAGTTATGAACATAAGAGAATTGAGTTATTCTGCCGATGAATTTGTTATAATTGTCAGGTACGGTCTTGCCGAAATTATAACGCAAGGTTATTATATCTTTATTTTCGTTCAGATTTAAAATAAAATAAGGTTCTGCCAACGGAATATAATATTTTGAAGTTACATCACCGTGGTTATCAGGAACAGTTAATTGATAATCTCCGCCATAAAACATACCTAATTTAACAGAAGTTACACGTTTACTGTTTTTAGGTTTATAACCGTCTTGAGAAAGAATGTACAATAAAGATGAATTTTTTTCTTGATTATTATTATTCAAATCACCTTGATAATAGTCAACAAAGGATTGTAACAACGGACTTTTAACATTCAATTTATCACTGTCTGTTTCAAGATAAACAACATCGTCATCCGCAAAAGCAGGCAATGTAATAAGAAATAAGATAGCAATTTTAAAATACGACCACTTTATAGACTTCATAGACCCCAAATCCGATGTTATTACATTCTAGCACAGAAAAAATTGTGATGATAATTTTTATTTTATGTTCTTCTGACGTGGCTGATAAATCTAAAAAAAGCCTAATGCAGGGTGGCATTAGGCATAAATG
>CAVEOW010000211.1:0-398 GCA_963617295.1 bacterium
TTTCTAAAGTTAATCTTTTGCACCAGCTTTTCAGGCGTTATTCTTTAATTGTTCAAAATTGTTTATCTCGGGATGAAATATTAAAAAGAAGCAGAATTTTAAATGAAACGTTTGCACTTGACGCACAAAATGCAATTGAAGAATATAAAAGAAAAACCATTCAATATAAGAGTTTTGATTATCTTCGCCAAACCGCAATTTTACCTGAAATATATAAGAATACAGGTTATTTTAAGAATATAAAATATTTTTTTGCTGATGATGTTGATGAACAGCCATATAGTTTTTGGAGTTTTGCAGAGGCAATTTTACCTGATTTAAAAGACTATTTTATTGCGTATGACAGACAAGGTTCAACAAGGTGCGGTTATTTGTGTGCTTATAAATCGGGTGTAAGT
>CAVEOW010000211.1:452-3447 GCA_963617295.1 bacterium
TTTAAAGAAAAATATAAGCCTCAAGAAACAGAGTTGATTGCAGAAAAGACTTTTTCTGATTTTGCAAAGGAATTTTCTTCAAATATAAAAAACGGACAAAAAACGGACATAAAAGATATAAAATACATAAATAAAATTAAACGGCTTGATGTATCTGATGATGTTTTAAATGACATAAATCAATTGTTAAAAGGCGGAGTTCAGGCTGATGATATTGCAATAATTACGCCGATTTGTGATGAAGTATTATTATCAGCTTTAAGAAATAATAATAAACAAATGAAATTTATGACGTTAACCGGAAATGAAAAGTTAAATGAAAATTCCACAATAAAAAATATATTATTGATTTTAAAACTTTCATTAGGGGTGAAACTTCAAACATTTGAAATAAAAAATCTTTTTATTAATCTTTTTAAAATTCCATATAGACAGTGCGAGAATATTATAAAAGAATATGAAAAAAACGGTGAATTTATTGATTTTGATTTTATAAATCCTGTGTATGATTTTGCATATAAGAAGTTTAATGCAATTGTAAAGTCGTTAAAACTGTCAAAAAATTCTGTTTCGGAGAGAATTAAAACGGTTTATACAAATATCACAAAAGAATTTGAATTAAATCCGGATGAGAATAAGTATGATTTTCTTCAAAAAGAAGCTCAAAGTTTTGAATTAGCCTTTTCTTCAAATATAAACGACTTGGGGAAAGAATTTATTATTCAAATTGAGAATAGTGTTATAAGCGAAAATCCAATTGAAAATTTCAAAATTAATAAAGGCTGCGTTATAATTTCAACTCCGCAAAAAATAATTGATTATTCAATTGAAACAAAATATCAATTTTGGCTGGATATTTCAAGTAATGAGTGGTTAAAAGAAGATACCGGTACTTTATATAATGCTTGGGTTTTAAATAGGGATTGGAATAAAGATGAATATACTCTGCAAGATAATATTGAATTGACTCAAGACAGGACGGCAAGAATAATAAGAAAACTGATTCTTTGTGCAGAAAAAGAAATCCGTTTTTATTCAAGTATGTATGACAACACAGGAAGCGAAAATTTTGGCGGACTGACTGATTTTATAAAGAAAGAAACAGCAGAGAAAAAAGAATTCAATATTATTCCGAGAGATGACCAAAAACCTGTTCTTGATTATAAAAGGGGTAATTTGGGAATAATGGCTGTCCCCGGGGCAGGAAAAACAACCATTTTGCTTGCCTTAATAATAAAGTTGCTCAAAGACGGGATTTCACCCGAGAATATATTTGTTCTTACATATATGGAGTCTGCGGCAAAAAATTTCAAGGAGAGAATAAAATCCGCACTTCCGGATATGCCTGAAACTCCTAACATTTCAACAATACACGGCTTAGCTTTAAGAATAATAAAAGAGAATTCTAATTTCACAAAAGTCGGGCTGGACGATAATTTTGAAATTTGTGATGATGCAACGAAAGAAAGACTCATAAAAGAAATTCTGTATAAATTAAAAGCGGATGAGGAAAAGTTTGAAAATTATTTAAGATGTATTTCCATTGTAAAACTGTCTGATAATAAGGGTGAATTGTATTCAAAATATAAGGATATTCAAGATTTTTATAATTTTTATGAGGAATATTGTAAAACTTTAAAGCAGGCTAATTTAATTGATTATGACGATATGCTTTGTTTTGCGGTAAAAATACTTGAAAATAATCCTGAAATTTTACGCTACTATCAAAATATTTGTAAGTATATTATTGAAGACGAAGCTCAAGACTCAACAGATATTCAACAACGATTGATAAAACTGTTAAGCGGGAAATATAAAAATCTGGTAAGATGTGGAGATATAAACCAAGCAATAACATCAACCTTTACCAATAGCAGTACGGAAGGGTTTAAAAACTTCTTAAATTCAAACAAGAAAGTTGAAATGCATTCTTCTCAAAGATGTGCTAAACCGATATATGAACTTGCAAATAAATTAATAAAAGAGGTTGAAAAATCCAAAATTAATGCTTTTTATCCGATTGAGATGACTCCGACAGAGAATAATCCAATAAGTAATAATGAACCTGAATTTCTTATTTTAGAAAAAGAATCGGATGAAAAGTTGTTTATTTTAAATAAAATAAAAGATATTTGGAAATCTAATCCAACGGCTTCAATTGCAATACTTTTAAGGTTGAATTCGCAAGTAAACGATTATAATGAATATTTTGCTGCAAACGGTATTAAGACTAACGTAAGAACAGATTGTTTGGCTCAAAAAAGTATTTATAAAATAATTTACACAGTTTTAAATGTCATTGATAATCCTTTAAATAACAATAACATCCTTGAACTTGCAAACTATTACAGAACTAACGCTATATACAGAATAAAAAGAAAAGATATTGAATTTCTTGAAAATTTAAAAGAACCGTTTTGGAATATTGCAGTTGAAAATATTAATTCAGAGGGGCTGGAGCAGTTATATTGGGATATAAATTATTGGTTAAATTCTTCCGTAAATACAACTGAAAACTTGGCACTTAAAATCGGGTTATATTACGCTAAAGACGCAACAGAACAATCTAATACATATCTTGTTTCAACTTTTATCAAAAGATTAAGAGAAAATAATGAAAGTTTGACAGAAACCCTAAAAAAACTGGATTATAATGCAAAACGACCGATGAGTGCATATAAATTTTTTGAAGAAAATGTTGAGGATAATGAAAATCGCATAAATATAATGACAATGCACAAATCTAAAGGTGATGAGTTTGATTATGTATTTATAGCACAAGCGGATGAAGAAAATTACCCCGTTAATATTGATAATGTTAAATTAAAAAACGGAGGACATTTTGTTCAGACGATAAAAGCAAATATTGAAAATACAAAAATAAAAACTCCCGAAGAGCAAAAGAAAGAGCTTATAAATGAAACCCTAAGACTTTTATATGTCGGAATAACAAGAGCAAAACAAGAGCTTTATTTCACTTGTGCAAAGCAATATA
>CAVEOW010000212.1:0-3407 GCA_963617295.1 bacterium
ATTCTACTATACTTGAGGACTTAGTGTTGCGATTACTTCTTGAACTCATTTAATTAAATTTATTAATAAATTTTTATGTTTGCACTAAAATATAAAAAAAGGATAGTGTAATGAAACATTCAAAATATTCGGCAGTTATAGCAGGTAGTGGTATTGCAGGTTTGTATGCGGCGATTAAACTTCAAAAAGAAGCTAATTTGCCTGACGGTTTATTGATTATCACAAAATCACAGTTAATTGAGTCTAATTCAAAGTATGCACAAGGCGGTATGGTTTGTGTTATGCCCGAAAATAAACTTGATTCTTGCACTCTTCATATTGAAGATACTCTTATTGCAGGTGCAGGTTTAACAGATGGAAAAGTAGCTGAATTTATTTCCGAAAACAGTGTACAAGTAGTTAAAGAACTTCAAACATTCGGCGTTGATTTTGACAGAGATAAAAATAATAATTTCATATTTACTAAAGAAGCTGCCCACAGTGTAAACAGAATTTTGCATGCCGGCGGAGATGCAACAGGGTTCTGCATTGAAAATGCACTTGTAAATTACATAATGTCTTTAAAAAATGTAGATATATATGAACAAACACTTGCGGTTGAATTGCTTAAAGATTCAAATAATGTTTGTAAGGGTTTAATCAGTTATAATTATGCCGATAAAGAATATGAAATTATTGAAGCACCTGCCGTTATTCTTGCAACAGGCGGAGTCGGTCAGTTATACAAATATACAACAAACCCTGATATTACAACGGGAGATGGAATTGCGTTAGCATATAGAGCAGGTGCAATTGTAAAAGATATGGAATTTGTACAATTTCACCCTACCGCTTTTGCACTCTCAGATAAAGGTACGATGTTTTTAATATCAGAAGCGGTAAGAGGCGAAGGTGCAAAACTTGTTCATAAAGACGGCTCGACATTTATGGAAAAATACGATAAACGTTTAGAGCTTGCACCAAGAGATATTGTTACAAGAGCAATCTTTAACGAAATGAGAGAACATAACGTCAAAAATGTTTATCTTGATGCAACACACGTAAAAGAAGAAGTTTTTCAAATGAGATTTCCGACTATTTACGCAACATGTAAAGAATACGGTATAAATCCTGCCGTTGATTATATTCCTGTTTCACCGTCAGCACACTATTATATGGGCGGTGTAAAAACACAAGTAAACGGAAAAACATCAATTGAGGGGCTTTATGCCATAGGTGAAGCCGGCTGCACAGGGTTACATGGGGCTAACAGATTAGCTTCTAACTCTATTTTAGAATGTGCGGTTACTGCTTTTGAACTTGTAAATTACTTAAAAACTTTAAATTTAGAAAATAATTTCAATGCAGATAAAGAAATATCAAGAATAACTGAAATTTATGAAAATAATTCATACTTCAATGATTTTGAACGTATTGACAGCACGTTTAAAGAAATAAAAGAACTAATGTGGAATAATGTCGGCATTATAAGAAATGAAACAAATTTAAGAGCTGCCGCTTCCGAGCTTGAATATATGTCAAGTGAGTTCGGCTACACCTATAAATGTCCCGACAGAGCTCACTATGAAATGAGAAATATGCTTACTGTTGCACAATTAATTGTAGAATTTGCTTTAAACAGAAAAGAATCAAGAGGAGCTCACTACAGAGAAGATTATCCGCAAAGAGAAATCCACGGAAAATCCCACGAAAAAACAATTCAAACAATAATGAAAGGTTAAAAATGTCATCAATTTTACTTCACGATTTTATAGTAAGAGAACATATCCAAAACGCTTTAAAAGAAGATATCGGTTTTGGCGATATAACTACTGATTGTCTTGTTGATAAAGATGAAATTATCACGGCTAAAATGAACACAAGACAAGACGGTATTTTATGCGGAATTGATGTTGCAGCGGAAGTTTTTAAGGTGATTTCACCCGAAATTAAATTTGAAAAGTATTTCTCAGACGGGGATAAAATTTCAAAAGGATATACCCTTGCAACTATAACAGGCAGTGCAAGGGCAATTCTAACAGGTGAACGTACCGCATTAAATTACATTCAACGTTTGAGCGGAATAGCAACAGAAACAAAGAAATATCAGGAAGCAATCGGAGATAATAAAGCAAGAATTACGGATACAAGAAAAACAACTCCTAATTTCAGAATGTTTGAAAAGTATGCCGTATCAGTAGGCGGAGCAAGACTTCACAGATTTAACTTATCAGATTGCGTTATGATAAAAGATAACCATATCAGATTTGCAGGTTCAATTACAAATGCGGTAAATAAAATCAGAGAAAATTTATCTCACACTCATAAAATTGAGGTTGAATGTGATACCATTGAACAGGTAAAAGAAGCAGTTGAAGTAAAAGCAGATATTATAATGCTTGATAATATGTCTTGTGATTTAATGAAAAAATGTGTTGAAATTATAGCCGATAAAGCGCTTATTGAAGCGAGCGGAAACGTAACCGTTGATACAATCGGAGAAATTGCAAAAACAGGTGTTGACGTTATTTCTTCAAGTGCAATTGTTGCTAAAGCAAAGACATTAGACATTGCTTTAGACATGTAAACAATTTGCATTAGTCTGATGTTTGTATAAAAATAAGACTATAAAGTGTTACAGGGAGTAAAGGTTGAATATTGTTGTTTTTATAAAGCAGGTTCCCGATACAAATGATGTAAAATGGACGGCTAATAATAATATAGACAGGACGCAAATGGAAAGCATTATGAATCCTGTTGACAGACAAGCTGTTGAAGCTGCTTTAAGAATTAAAGAAAAAACAAATTCAATCGTAACGGTTGTTACAATGGGACCGTCTAAAGCTCAAAAAGTTTTAGAGGAAGCGGTTGCAATGGGAGCAGATGAAGCATTTTTGCTTTATGACTCTTTATTTGCAGGGTCTGATACTTGGGCAACCTCTACAGTTTTAGCAACAGCAGCAAAAAAGAAAGTTCCAAATTGCCGACTTATGATTTTCGGACAGACTGCAATTGATGGGGAAACAGGACAAACAGGTATTGCTACTGCAGTAAAAATGAACTTCCCTTATGTTACTCACGTTAACTCAATTGTTGACGTAAATGAAGAGTCAATAACAGTTGTATCGGAAACGGAACACGAAAAAAATACATATAAAATTTCGTTACCTGCTGCAATTTGTGTAAATAATTTCGAATTCAGACCTCGTATTCCGAAAATTAACGGTTATATTAAGTCAAAGGATTATTACTATAACATTTATAACTCAATTGATTTAGACTTAAATTCAGCTAATACGGGAATAAAGGGTTCACCGACCAGAGTTTCAAAAGTATATAGAACTGACGATAAAAGACATTGCAAGTTCATAACAAGCGAAAATAAAATAAAAGAATTATCCGACGAAATAAAAGGAGCATTGGAGTAA
>CAVEOW010000213.1:0-3396 GCA_963617295.1 bacterium
ATTTAAAGATGTAAAAATTGTAATAAGTGATTTTGACGGAATTTTTACGGACGGGAAAATAGAAATTTTTTCAGACGGAAAAACCTCAAAAAGAGTTGACTACCGTGATTTAATGGGACTTGCCGTTATCTTAAAAAGAGGAATAAAGTTTGCCGTTATTTCAGGGGATACATCTGTTGCCATAGATTTAATAAAACAAAAATTTCCTCAAATAGAAATATTTCAGAATGAACATAAGAAAATAGATGTTCTAAAAAACTTAATTGCGAAATACGGATTTTCAAGAGATAATGTTATTTATTTGGGTGATGATATAAATGACAAAGACTGTTTAAGCTATGTCAAGTATCCTGTAACCGTACAGAATGCCCATGAAAGCATAAAGGAAATTAACGGTATTTATATTACAAAAAATGTCGGCGGCAACGGAGCCTTTCGAGAGGTTACGGATTTAATTTTATGAAAAACTTCTTTAAAAAAATATTAAACAAGATAAACAAATTTGATTCTTATACTTATCAGTATAAGAAATACACAAATAATATTGAGCTGCCCTCACTTGCTTATACAAACTGGGGATTACATTTTGCTCAGATAAAAGACTTCAAAACCGCAATAGAAAAACTTGAAGTCGCAATTTCCATGCCGAATAAAAGTCCGAAACCTTGCATAAGTTTAGGTATTATTTATGCAAAGCTAAAAGAATATGAAAAAGCGGAAATAACATTAAAAAAAGCATTGGAGAGGGATACTCAAAACGGTTATACTTATTCTGTTTTAAGCAGTGTTCTGGTTGCCGAAAATAAATTTGAAGAAGCAGAAAATATTATAAAAAAAGGGTTAAAGTTAACTCCGTCGGATTCCGAGTTATATTTGAACTACGGAATTTTATACTCTAAATTAAAGAAAAGAGCAAAAGCTGCGGAAATGTTTAAAAAAGCAAAATTTTTAGACCCTATGAATTTGCATACATATTTTCTTTTGGGAGTTATGCTTTTTGAAACAGATAAAACGGCAGAAGCATTTACGGAGTTTAAAGAACTTGAAAAGTTAAAACCCGATTACAAAAATCTTAATTATTATTTGGCTCTTTGCTATAAAAAAGAAAAGAACTATATGGCAGTCTTGGAGTATGCACAAAGAGCATTGGAAGAAGATAACGTGAACCCTGCTATTTACATACTTTTTGCACAAAATTATCTGACATTAAACAAAAAAGAAGAAGCACTTAAAGTATTTGAAATCGGAAACTCAAGAGGGATAGATGACGTTGATTTTTCTGTTGCTTGGGGAATTGCTCTTATAAAATCCGGCAAACCGGAAGAAGCTAAAGAAAAATTAGAAGCAGTATTAAAATCAAACGAAAATAATTCAACTGCTATTTTTTATTTGGGGCTATGTTATAAGAAAGAAAATAATTTTGAAAAAGCGGAAGAATTTTTCACTAAGGCAATAAGTATTAACCCCGAAAACTCTTCTGCAATATCGGAGTTAGGGCTTTTATATTATGATTTAAAAAAATATGATGACGCTATAAAAATGTTTTCAAAGGCAATAAACTTATCAGTAGAAAACACTTATTTATATTTTTATATAGCAAATTGTTATTACAAAACAGGAAGATACAAAAGAAGTATAGAGTATTACGAAAAAACATTGGAATATCATCCGACTCATTTAGAAGCACTTATAAACTATTCAGTAAATCTGCTTGATATTGATAACCCGAAAGAAGCACTGCGAAAAATACGAACGGCATATCAAATAAACAGAAAGTCGGAAAAGGTACTTCTTGTATATGCTCTTACAGGGTTAAAAGCGGGAATATATTCCGATGCCATAGAAAAAACCGATTTATTATTGGCTAAACTTCCCGAGAATATTGATGCCAAAATGATAAAAGCTCAAGCCCTGTTGTGTCAAAGCAAGGCACAAGAGTCATTAAATGTACTGTATTCAATAAAAACAGAACAGCAAAATTTTGCATACTTCGCATATTTAGCATATTGTGCGTACAAAATACTTGCCGAAACCTCCCCGACTAACTATAATGAAACTATGCTTAATTTATACTTTAATAAATATAACGAACTTAAAGACGAACCCTTTGACAAAAGCGGTGTAAGCATGTATATTTATAATGCACTAAACAATAACATTAATAAGGGATAAAAAAGTGGGAATAATTGTCCAAAAGTTTGGCGGAACATCTGTAGCCGACCCTGAAAAAATTCATAATGTAGCAAATGCCGTAATAAAAGAAAAACAAAACGGCAATGATGTAGTTGTTGTTGTTTCCGCAATGGGGCATACAACCGACTATTTGATAAAACTTGCAAAAGAAGTAACAAAAAATCCGGATTCAAGAGAAATGGATATGTTGTTATCTACTGGTGAACAAGTTTCAATTGCTTTGTTATCAATGGCTATTCAGGCTCACGGTTATAAAGCAATAAGTATGAACGGTCAACAAGTCGGAATTATTACGGAAAATATCCACTCAAAAGCAAGAATTGTTGATATTAAAACTGACAAATTACATAAGTACTTAAATGAAGGTAATATTATTGTTGTTGCAGGTTTTCAAGGGGTTACTCCCGATGGAGAAATCACAACCTTAGGTCGTGGCGGAAGTGATACATCTGCGGTTGCAATTGCAGCTGCTCTAAAAGCTGACAGATGTGATATTTATACGGATGTTGAAGGCGTTTATGCTACAGACCCGAGAATTGTTCCGAATGTTCAAAAGGCAGATGTCATTTCTTATGAAGAAATGCTGGAGCTTGCAAGGGTCGGGGCAAATGTTCTTCATCCTCGTTCTGTTGAAACGGCAAAACAATTTAATGTTCCAATGAGAGTTCGCAGCTCTTTTAAATTGGATAACCTCGGTACTTTAATTATAGGAGTTGATAACATGGAAATATATAAACCGGTCGCAGGTGTTGCAGCAGATACATCACAGTCAAGAATATTAATTTCTAACTTACCTGATATCCCGGGAACTGCAGCAAATCTTTTCGGAGCATTAGCAAAACATGAGATAAGCGTAGATATGATTATTCAATCGCTTGCAAGCAATGGTACTAACTCTATTGCATTCACTATAGATTCCGGTGATATTGATGAATCATTAGAAATCCTTAAAGATTACACAAAAAAATTTGAAAATTGTGAAATCTTGGTTGATAATGACATAGCAAAAGTTTCTATCGTAGGAGCAGGAATGGTTGATCGTCCGGGTATTGCGGCTGATATGTTCCGTTCATTGGCAGAAAACGGTATAAACATAAAAATGATATCTACAAGTGAAATAAAAATCAGTTGCCTTGTTGAAAAAGCAAATGCAAACAAAGCAATCAAATCTTTATGCAAAGAATTCGGATTGGAATCAAATGA
>CAVEOW010000214.1:0-1391 GCA_963617295.1 bacterium
GATATAGATATGTCAAATAACTCAATAAATATTAAAAATGCTCAATTAAAAATAAATTCGACTCCAATAATCCTTACAGGAGTAATCAATCAAGATGTATCTTTAAACTTAAGTGCTTCTTCAACAAATCTTGATTTAAAAAACTTTTTAAGCCTTTTTAAACTCGAAAATCAGTTGCCTGTTGATATTCAAAAAGGCACAATGAGTTTTAATTCAGAAATAAAAGGAAGTCTAAAGAATAAAATTATTTCTGATACAAAAGTTTCAATATCTCAACTTGCTTTGACGGATAAAAAATATAAAATACCCGTTCAAGCAAATTTCGTAAATATTTCACTGAATGCTTTGAATGATAAATATAAAGGCGAAGTAATCTTGCAAGGTTTAAAATCACAAACTGAAAAGAATAAGATTAGCAGTGAAAATTTTGCCTTTGCGTTTGATGACAGAATTATTACAATTAAAGAAAATATTATAAAAATTCTAAATTCAGAACTTAAAATACAAGGAAACGTTAAAGATTACACAAAAAGCCCTGTTGTTGATATTAATTTCAACGGGGAAATAAAATCTGCCGACTTGGGAAATATATTAAACCGTTATATTAATCAGCCGTATAAAGCCATCGGGAAGTTAAAAACACACGGAAAAGTTACAACTGTAAACAATGAAAATATACTTAATTTAAAACTGGAAGCCAATGAAAATAACTATGTTTCTTATACTGTCATTAAAGAATTATTGAATAAACCTTCCGTTTTGAATGTTGATTTAGTTCAAAATGGTGATGAATTAAAGATAAAGGATATATCTTTATACGAAAATGCAAGCCCAAAAGCTGCTACGGATAAATACAAAATATTTTATTCATCAGGGCTGGTTAATACCAAAACAAACTCACTAAAAGATTTTAATGTTGTTATTCCTCAAAGACTAAGTGCTTCATCTGATTTCTTCGGTGGCGAGGATATCTCACTTAAAGCCGATTTATTATTGAACGGTTCTGTTGATGACCCAAAAATAAAGGGGAATGCCCAACTATACACCTATAACATAAAAAAATATCTTACTGCGGTAAAAAATGCAGAGATTACATTTAATAATGACAGAATTAAAATAAATGCACCCGATATTCAGGTTAATGACTCTAAAATTAACATCTCGGCGGAAGCTACGCTCGATAGAAATAAAAAAATAAATGTAGAGAATGTTCATTTTAACTCCCTAAACTTAGATTTGAATACGCTATTTCCAATGTTAGAGAAAGAAATAACACCATTTAGCGGCAACTTTATTACGATTAAAAACGGAACTGCAACAATAAATAATTTCAAAGTTCTTGATATCAAAGCAAAAGATATAAGCTCTGATTTTTCTTTGAGTAATAATAT
>CAVEOW010000214.1:1401-3395 GCA_963617295.1 bacterium
CAAACATTAATTCAAGTGCGTACGGCGGCAAAGTAACAGGAAGTATTAATGTTGATATTTTACCGCATATTTTTGAACTAAAACTTAACGGGCAAAACGTAAGTTTGAGAGAATCCTTATACGATTTATGTAAACTTGATGACAATATAGCAGGAAGTGCAAATTTTGTTTCAAATTTAAAATTCAAATCAGGTGATTACAGAAGTACAATTAAATCTTTAAACGGATATATTGACTATAAATCTTCTAACGGAAGAATGGGCACACTTGGGAAATTTGAATATTATCTATATGCCCAAAACATTTTATATCACGGATTTTTAAAAACAACATTAAACAGAATCGCTGACGCAATTACTAAAGATAACACTTCGCAATACAGATATTCAAACGGAACTGTCCATTTTGACAACGGTTATGCCTCTTTTGATAATATTAAAACTCAAGGTAAAGATATGAGTTTATTCTTAAAAGGACAGCATAATTTAATTACAAATCAGGCAAATATAAACATATATGGACGTATATCCGATGAAATTTCTTCAAAACTCGGCTCTTTTGGAGAATTTTCAATTTCTGACTTTATAGATAATTCATCAGAGAAAAAACCTAAAAATGTGGAAGCATTACCTTTAGAATTGATTAATGAAATACCGCTACTGACGCAAACAAACGTCAATACAAAGACGTTTAAAGTTAATATATTAGGTAAATTAGACGCAATCAACTCTATAAATTCTTTCTACTGGGTTGTTCCAAGCCAAAACATAACAATAAAAGAAGAAAAGCTGCCTGATTTTTCTGATATTTCAGAAATATAAATTAATTAGTTTTCTTCAGATGAAATTCCAACTCCAGAGTGATCTTCAATTTTTATTTGTGGATCAATTTCAGAATTTATAATTGAATATTTGTTTATATCAGGGTCTTTTATAAATTGTTTGTTAAACTCTTCCATTTTACGGTAGTTAAATTCATTTTCCCACTTAGCAATTACAATTGTAGCTATACAATTACCGATTAGGTTGACAGTAGTTCTGCCCATATCCAAAATTTGGTCAATTCCTAAAAGAATTGCAACTCCGATTAAAGGATAGCCAAAACCTGATAAAGTGCCTGCCAAAACAACAAGAGCAACTCTCGGAACACCTGCTATACCTTTACTTGTAAGCATTAATGTAGCCATTATAAAGACAAGCTGCAACGGTTCTAAGTTAATTCCGACTATTTGAAGTGAAAACAACATTGCTAACGCAAGATAAAGAGTTGAACCGTCGAGATTAAACGTATAACCTGTAGGCATTACAAACCCTACAATATTTTTAGGAACACCGAAGTTCTCCATAATTTTCATAGCTTGTGGAAGTGCAGCTTCTGATGTTGAAGTTGTAAAAGCAAGCAATGCAGGGTCTTTAATTGCTCTTAATAACGAGAATACCGATATCCCGACTATTCTGCAAGCTATATTTAATATTACAAAAAGGAACAAGAAAAGTGCTAAATATAGTGAGCCTATAATTTTAGCATAATTAACCATAATTCCCATTCCGCTTTCGGCAATTGTGTATGAGATAGCCCCAAATACCCCTATCGGAGCAAAATTCATAACAAAATGAGTAAACTTAAACATAACTTCCGATAAAGAAGAAACACAGTTTAAAACAGGTTTTGCCTTTTCGCCTGCCGCACAAATTGCAAGAGCAAAAAATATTGAAAAGACGACGATTTGAAGTAAATCACCGTTAGCCATAGATTTAATAATACTTGTAGGTACAATATTAACAAACATATCAATGGTAGAAGCATGAGTTCCGGTTGACGCCATAGCGGCAACATTATCCATCATCTTTTGAGATACATTTTCAATTGCAAATCCTGCACCTGGTTTTGAAATCAAACCGATACTTAGCCCGATAACCAATGCAAAAGATGTTGCGGTTGCAAAATAAACAAAAGTTTTAGCCCCCAACTTACCTAAAGATCGGATATTACCG
>CAVEOW010000215.1:0-3375 GCA_963617295.1 bacterium
AAAACTCGGCTCTTTTACAACAACCGACGGCATAACAAGAGATTTTGGAGAGTATTATCTTCAAACAGATTATAAAAATACATACGACTTAAATGAGCTTGAAGAAACAACAGAAATATCAAATATGCCTGATATTTTGGGTTCAGGAACTTCACGTTCTCTTCATCAGGCAATGCTGCGAAACGAGAGTTTAAAAGCACTTGTTAATTCTTTTGCAACAGCAACAAATGATACGGTAAGAGAAAATCTTGTTGAACAAATTTTATTAAAATGGACGAATGCTGAAAATATTGAAGAAAATTCAAGAGGAGAAAACATAAATGCAAAGCATTTAGCTATACTTGAATCATTTAACGGAAAAACTTTTTATTCAAATTATGAGTCCGCTCAAGGCAGTGAACATCCTGAAAATCCAAATAAAGAGGCTTCTAACAGACTAAAGTCTCAATATGAGAACTTAAAAGTTGAAATTTATGCCCAACTAATGAAACAAACTCATTTTTCGTCTTATTATGAAGCAATTGATAAAAGCGGAGTAAAATATGATTTAACACCTCTAACACAACTTCTTAAATCAGCTATAGCAGAGAATGAAATAACAGGCAAGGAGCTGATTGTTCAAGTTACAAAAATGCTGAAAGGTCTTGGAATTGATAAATATTCAAACTTCTTTGATCCTACGAATGACGATTGCTTTTACAGAGCATTTACGAAAAATGACCGAGAGTTAAAATGGCTTATTGATACAATAGGTAAAACTTTAACTGCCCCGATTGGAGATGAAGAAGCAGGCAACGCAGCTGATAATGCAATGCGAGATTTTGATGAAACCGTTTCACATCACTATCACTCGTATGACGGTGATGATGTACTATATGGCGGAACAGAGGATGATTACTTTGCAGGTTGCAGCGGTGAAGATATCGCAGACGGCGGAGCAGGTAATGACCACTTACTTGGAAACGGTGACTCCGATTGGCTGTTTGGCGGAGACGGCAATGATACAATTTTAGGAGGAGATGGCAGTGATATTATCTTCGGCGGAAACGGAGATGATATAATATATCCCGATATTGAGGGAGAAGGTGACGGTTGGGTTGCAGGAATAGGTGATGACACTGTTCGTGGAGAAGCAGGAAATGACTACATTTATAGTCATTTAGGAAATGAGTTTTATATCTTCAATGTTGGCGACGGACAAGATACGATTAGAGATTTGCAAGGTGTAGATACTATTTACTTTGGAAACGGAATTTCTTGGGATGACCTGACATTTTCTCAATCTGAAAATGATATGGTTATTTCAATAAATAATTCAACAGATAAAATAGTTGTTAAAGACTGGTTTGTTGCCAGTGATGACGGCATTTACAGTTATTATGAAAACAATAAAATTGAGATTTTTGAATTTGCTGACGGCTCAAAACATTATAAAGATGAAATTCCTGTCGGAAATAACACGGAATCAATGATTTACTATATGAATGACGGCAATGGCGGATATGAAGAAACCTCTAGCGGATATAAAAATACCGTGTATTTCAGGCAAGGCAATAACAGTATTCTTGCAGGTCAAAACAGTAACGATACTTACATACTTTCCGCAAATGAAACATACGTTCTAATAAGAGATTATTCGGGTGAAGATGTCGTCAAGTTTGCAAGCAATGTTACTTATGCAAATACATTTTTCACTTACAACGGCACCAGTGTAAATATTTGGATGGAAGACTCAAATTCTAACGTTGAAATACAAGGAGATGCTTCAAACTTTACCTTCGTATTTGCGGACGGCAGAACAATTACAAACTTAAAAGATGAATTGCTTACAGATGTTTCATATATTGATTATGTTATGAGTGCAAAACTCCAGGAATTAAAACTTTTGGGTTATGACAGCCTTACTGTAACAGGAAATGCAAATGATAATTTAATCATTGGAAATTACGGAAACTCTACGTTTATTGCAGGCTTAGGCAATGATAGAATTGAAAGTACATTTGGCGGAAATGACACATACATTTTCAACTTCGGTGATAATTATGACTACATTGTTGACAAAGGCGGTAACGATACAATCAGATTTGGAGAGGGTGCTACAACAAGCAATATACGTTTCCTTAAAGATTTTTCAAGCAATAATTTGGAATTTTGGTTTGCAACGGAAGAAGACAGCCAATTAGGTGTTACAATTGAAAATTACTTTGGTGATGACGACAGCAAAATTGAAAACTTTGTATTCGCAGACGGCAGTACAATAACAGATTTATCCGATAAAATATGGGCGTGGGCATCAAACGGTGATGTTACACTTGCGGACGGTATTGTAGAAGCACATTTAAGAGGCGAAGATAATACAACAGCAACAGGTAATGACCTCGACAACCGGATGTGCGGGAATAGCGGAAATAATACGTTCATCGGCGGAAGAGGAAACGATTTCATTTGGAACGACCAAGGCGGAAATGACACATATATCTACAATATCGGTGACGGATTTGATACGATTGAAGATTACGGCGGTATTGACACAATTAAGTTTGGCGAAGGCATAACTACCGAGAATATCAGATTTATGGAGGGTGCTAATCATTTTGTTGTTTGGTTTGAGGGTATTGAAGGAAATATAATAATAAATAACCACATGAACGACGACAACAACAAGATTGAACGCTTTGAACTTGCTGACGGTACGGTTATTACGGATGTAACGCCATATTTAACAGGTATTCGTGTATCAGGTGATTATACTCTTGCAGAAAATACAATGATTAACACTGTTCGTTCAAGATGTGAAGAGGGCGTAACTCTTATTGGAAACAGTTCAGATAATGTTTTAATGTCAATAAATAACGGAAATTCAACACTTCAAGGCAAAGGCGGCGATGATGTTCTTTGTGAGTTTAACGGAAATGACACAACTTATATCTACAACATAGGTGACGGCAACGACAGAATTGAAGATCACGGCGGAAATGATGTTATATCATTCGGAGAGGGCATTACCGCAAATGATTTAACCTTTAATGTTTGTGAAGATGATGCGGACTCACTTGAAATTAATATTGGAGAAAACGGCAAAATACTTATTCTAAACTATTTTGCTGATGAAGATTGGAAAATCGAGAAAATCAGGTTCTTTGACGGCAGTGAAATAACAAACCTTTCTTCTTATTTGCCTGATACCCCGACAGATGAGGAAGAACCTACAATTCCTCCTGTTGTTGAACCGATAGATGAGGAAGAACCTACTATTCCGACAAGTAACTATGATATTAATTTAATTAATCAAGAAACGGTTTCTTATGGAATTGATTCAAACGTATTTATACAGACGGATTTTGAACCAAGACAAAGAGAGGATATCCTTTTGGC